>ONVJ01000070.1 GCA_900321265.1 uncultured Eubacteriales bacterium | reverse complement strand
TACGAGGCCGGCTCGAAGCGTATCCCCGCCGCCGACAGGGACATCTGGCTCGCCTACACCGCCGCCCTCGGGCGCCGGCTTCTCGCAATGTCATGAGGAGCTATATCGCGCTGCCCGACGGATACGTCCGCGGGACCTTCTTCACGCCGGAAAACATAAAGCTCGCAAAGGACGCGGGACGCGCGGTCTTCTTCGGCGGGACGTCGAAATGCAGGACTGAGGACGTTATCGGCGAGATCGGCGACTCTGAGGTCTACGTGACCGGCTGGGGCTCGCCGAAGCTTGACGCCGCGATAATCGACGCCGCACCCTGTCTTAAACTCCATGTCCACCTCTGCGGGACGGTCGTGCCCTACGACGCCCCGGAGGTCTGGGACCGCGGGATCAGGGTTATCTCCGGGAACTACTTCTTTGCCGAATCGGTGGCCGAGGGGACGGTCGGTTATATGCTGAGCGCCCTGCGCGACATACCCTTCTACAGCGAAAGGCTGAAGAAGGAAGGAGTCTGGAAGAACACCGGCGACATGTCATTTTCGCTCCTCGGAAAGACGGTAGGCGTGATAAGCTACGGGACGATCGCCAGGCATCTGGTCAGGATGCTACAGCCCTTCAGGGTGAAGATAAAGGTATACGACATAAAGCCGCTGCCCGAGGAGGACGTAATAAAATACGGCCTTCTGCAGGCCGGACTTGCGGATATCTTCTCATCCTGCGACATCATCACCGTCCACACCCCCCTCTTCGACGCTACGAGGCATATGATAGGGAAGGAGCTCTTCGATCTGATCAGACCCGGGGCGCTCTTCGTGAACACCTCCAGAGGCGAGATCCTCGATCAGGACGCCCTCGAGGACGCCCTTGAGAGCGGCAGGTTCAAAGCGGTGCTCGACGTCTACCGGAAGGAGCCGCCCGAGCCGGACTGCCGCCTCTACCACCTGCCGAACGTCATCATGATGCCGCACATGGCGGGACCGACGGTCGATCTGCGCAGCTATATCACCCACGAGCTGATCACCGAGGCCGCGGGCTTCATCGACAGAGGCGAGCCGCTGTCGCGGGAGATAACGAAGGAAAGAGCGGCCGTAATGAGCCGCCACTGACGCAGGGAGGAGAGTTTATATGAACGGTAACGATAACGATTACGGTTACGATTACGAAAGAGCGCCGTCGGAGTCCCGCCTGGGGCTCATCTCGATGATATTCGGCATAATCGGCCTTGCCGGGGTCACCGCCGAGTTTTCGATCGCGGCGATCATCCTCGCCTTCAGCGCGAGGCGGCGCGACGGAGGATTCAGGACGAAATCAAAGCTTGGGCTCATCTTCGGCATTGCCGGGATCGTCATCGGCATCCTTGCCGGGATCGCCGTTGTCGCGGGATTTCTCAATCTTGACGCCTGGAGCGGATTTTTCGACGGCCTCGCCGCCCTTGCCGGACAGGCCTGATTAAAAAAGCGGGGCTGTTAAAAAAGTCAGACTTTTTTAACAGCCCCGGTGTGTTTGCGGCGGTCAGCCGCTTGTATATGCCGCGATAATGCCGTCGTAATAGGCTTTCTTTGCCTTGGTGAGCCCGCTCACCAGCTTTGAGACCGTCGACGGAGCTTCGATCATTTTCGGCAGCTGCATCACGAAGCCCTGGCTGTTGTCGTACATATAGGCGAAATCGATGCGGACCGAGTCGATGATCTTTCTCATCATCGCCGCGCCTTCGGCGTCTCTCACGCCTCTGCTCTCAAGTCCCAGTCCGGTATAGAGCGGAACTATCTCCTTGCTGCTGTACCAGGAGAGCGCCTCCACAAGAGAACCGACCATCGTCTTGTCGGAGCAGTTGTAGGGAACCGTGAGGACCGAAGCGCCTCCGTCGCAGACGGTATAGTATTCTGTCTGATCGGCGTTGAGCTTGGGAAGCGGAAGGACCGAGAACTGGTTATCCATATTGCGGAATTCGGTGAAGAGGACGTCGCGTATCTGAGCGGTAGAGAACAGGAAATTGCCAGACGGGAAGACGGTGCGGCGGTAATCCGACCCCTGTTTGCCCGAATTGAAGGAGCCGGCGTTTCCGATCGCGAGCTCGCTGATCTTTGTCAGGATATCTATGTTCTTCTCGCTTCCGAGGGTGACCTCGAACCCGTTGTCTCCGATAACGCCGATGTCTCCGCCCATTGCGTAGAGCCACGCGGCGACTTCGCAGCCCGCTGCCGAAGAAGTGTAGAACCCGAATTTGTCACCGAGATCCCTCTTGTCGTTGCGGTTGGTGTCTTCGTATACGAGAGCGGCGTATTCGCAGAGCATGTCGATTGTCCAGCTGCCGTCATTGGCGACGGCGTAAAGATCGGGAATGTTGTAATCGTTCGCCATGTCGCGGTTCAGGAGCAGCATCCAGATCTGGCCGATATAGCTGAGAGAGAAGTCGCTGACCAGGACATAGAGCTTGTTCCCGATCGAGCACTCGAGGATCGCCGAATTATACCAGGGATTTGAAGGCTTGACGTAGGGGATCTCGTTCCAGTCGGTGCACCAGCCCTTGGTGGCGTCGGCACTCGAACGGTAGAGCTGGTTCATGACCAGTGAGTAGGCTCCGTCTCCCGAGTTGAAATCCGCTCCGAGCAGAGAGGAGACCTGCGAGAATTCATAGGCGATCGGTTTTACGAACTTGACCTTGAAACGGTCCTCGATATACTTCTGACGGTTGTAGAAGGCGTCTTCGAGATAATCGCCGGTCACCGTCTCGGACCACATGAGTGTCTTTATATCCTCTTCGTCTCCCTGCATAAGGATGACGAATTCCTTCCCGCCGAAATCCGCGTCGGGGACCTCGTCTTTGAGCTCGGTCTCGGCGGCGGTATCGGTAGCTGCGGCGGTAACGGCTTCCGACGTATTCGTGCTGTCGGTGTCGGCGGGGGTCCCTTCTGCGCACGCGGCGACGGACAGGGCAAGGATCAGCGCCAGGACAAAACACAACGCTTTTTTCATTTTGTTACCTCGTTAATAATTTTGATGCGGTATCAATAAACTAATTATACAATATTTCTGCCGGTCAATCAAGATTTTTTTATAATTTTTCAGATATTCAGATGCTGGCGGGAGGGAAGGGCGACAGCCTGTCCTGCTCCCATTTCTTCAGATCCTCCTCCGACCGGAAGTCGGGGATGTCGTAGGGGTAGTTCCCGTTCATCACCGACCGAAATCCCAGTATCGCGACTGCCGACATCGCGCAGGCGGTAAAGACGTCGGGGAAGGGGGCTCGCTTTCCCCTCAGCGCCTCGCCGAAATACTTCATCACCCAGTAGTCGCCTCCGTTGTGACCGCACCTTTCGGCGGCCTCGCCGTCCTCCGCCCAGACGGTCTCGTAGACCGATTCCTTCTCGGCTCCGTCGGGGACCGCCCAGCTGTTGTAGGCGACTCTGACGCTTCCCAGATGTCCTCTGACCGTCTCGGCGCCGCCGTTGACGCAGGAGAGACGGTACCAGTTGCCCTTCGGGCCCATGTAGGAGGAGCCGTTTACACGCATGACGGCGCCGCTCTCTGTCGTGACGAGCATCACTCCGGCGGCCTCCGGACGCAGCCTGCCGTATTCGGCGGCATGGGCGGGATCGTCGAGCGCCGCCATGGCGACGACGCGCTTCGGCATCTCGCCGGTGATGAAGATGAGAGGAGCGAGCGAGTGCGAGCTGTAGTAGGTCACCGGCAGATATTTCCTCCAGTGGTAGTTTCCGTCGGGCCCGGCCTTCGAGATGCCCGCGTTCTCATCGGGCGACATGGGGTGGACGTATTCGCCCTCTGCGAATATCAGCTTTCCGAGAGTCCCTCCCTCGTAGAGTCGCTTCAGCTCGAAGTTGCTCCTGAAGAAGGGGTAGTTCTCGGCCATCATATAGACGGCTTTGCTCTTCCGGGCGGCGCGGCAGAGGGCGACGGCGTCGGCCATCGTCGCCGCGGCCATAGTCTCGCTGAGCACCGATATGCCGGCTTCAAGGAAGAGACAGGCGTATTTCGCGTGCTCGTTGAAGAAGTTGCAGAGGATGACGGCGTCAAACAGACCCGACTTCAGAAATTCGCCGGCGTCGGTAAAGAGCTTCGGCGCGTATCTGCCGGAAGGGCAGAGGGCCGCCGCCTCCTTCAGTTTGTCTTCGTTGGCGTCGCAGAGTGCGGTGATACGCATGTCGGAGTCAAGTCCGCCTTTGTATACCGTCTTGATGTAGGTCCTTCCTCTTCGGCATCCGAAAACACCTATCCTGATCTTGCGTTTCATTTCTGCCTTCCTTCCGCCGCGTCGCGGCTGATGAGATTTTTCTGTTCCTCCGGGAAAAACAGATCCCGCTTCCGCGGGAGAGGTCTGACGATCGGTATGATCTTCGCGCCGGTCCCGTCGGGGAAAATAAGCGGTCTGTTTTTCTCTGACGCATATAATTATATCATTTTTTAATAAACTGTCAAGCGCCGCGGCGGCCAAACCACCGAAACAGACTGTAAAAATGCCGCGGGCGGGGAAGTGTGTCTAATGTACGATTCACCCGAATACAAACGGACGAGATGGTCCTACATAGCCGAATGCACCTTTGAGTATTTCGTCGCTCTGATGGTGTCCGACTCGATCCTGTCGCTGCTGCTCGGCAACCTCGGGATGAGCGACTCGTCTATAGGCATAGTCTCGTCGCTCGTCTCGCTGGCCTTTCTTTTTCAGCTGCTGACCGTGCCGGTCGTCAGGCGGATCACGAACACGAAGGTCTTCGGGATCATATTTCATACCGTCGGCCAGTTCGCCTTCGCGGCGCTCTTTCTCGTGCCGCTCCTGCCGGTCGGCGGCCGGGTCGGCCGTGTAACGGCCGTCGCGCTGATCGTCGTTGCCTATTTCGGCAACTATTTCGTAAACGCGATCATATTCAGGTGGGGGACTTCCTTCGTCGAGCCTTCCCGCCGAGGCAAGTACGGGGCGGTCAGAGACATGACCTCGCTCATCTCCGGCGTCGGGATCCAGATCGCCGCCGGTATCGCGATCGACAGATACACCGAGGCGGGCAACGTCAGGGCGGCCTTCATCTTCTGCGCGGTCTCCTGCTGCGTCTTTTCCGCAGCCGATCTGTGCAGTCTTCTTCTTATGGAAAAGGAGAAGACCGCCGACTGTCCCGCGCAGACGTCCGGCCGCGCGACCTTCGCCGACATCATGCGGAACACTCTCGGAAAGAAGGAGTACAGATCGACGGTGATCCTCGAGAGCCTCTGGAGAGGCGCGATGTACTCGGCTGCGGGATTCGTAGGCACCTACAAGCTAAATGAGCTCGCGATGACGGTGACGGCGATCGAGATCGTCAATATCGCGGCTCAGATGGCGAGGATGGCGCTCTCGCTGCCCTTCGGAAGGCTGTCCGACCGGACTTCCTACTCGAAGAGCGCGAGCGTCGGCTTTGCGGTGGCGGCGGCGGGCTTTCTCGCCCTGGCCTTCACGACTCCCGACACCCGCTTCATGGTCGTCGTCTTCACCGTCTGCTACAACGTCAGCATGGCGGGGACTCACTCGAATTTTCTCTATATGACCTACAGCTATACCGATCCACGGTTCATCACTGAGGCGCTGGCGATCAAAAAAGGCCTGAGCGGGATCGCCGGATTTCTGATGTCGCTTCTCGCGGGCCGTATACTCTCGGTCGTGCAGGAGAACGGGAACCGCCTTTTCGGGATCAGCGTTTACGGCCAGCAGGTCCTGGGAGTTCTCGCCTTCCTGATGACGGTCGCCTGCATCGCCTACAACTCTCTCGTTATCGGCCGCCAGCGCGATCTTGAAAAACCTGCGAACGGAAAGGAAGGCGCGAAGGGCAGTGACTGAAACAGATAATAAAACAGGCCGGGAGCCTCAGGAAGCTGCCCCGGGTCCGGCGATACTCTTTTCGGGAGAGGGATTCGTCGTCTGTATGAAGCCCGCCGGTCTTCTTTCTGAGAGCTCCCCGGGAGATGAGCGGAGTATGGTCGGGATGCTGGAGGAAAAGCTCGGATGTCCGGTCTTTCCCGTCCACAGGCTCGACAGGGAAACGTCGGGCCTCATGGTCTTCGCGACCGACCGGGCCGAGGCCGCGAGGCTGTCTGCGCTGATCGCCGGAAGATCCGGCTTTTCAAAGGAATATCTCTGCGCAGTCGAAGGCCTTCCCGATCCGCCGGAGGGGGAGATGCGCGACCTGCTCTTTTTCGACAGGCGGCAGAACCGCTCCTTCGTCGTCGCTTCCGAAAGAAAGGGAGTGAAGGAGGCGGCGCTGTCCTACGAAGTTCTGCGCAGCGCGGCCGATCCCGCGTCGGGAAGGCAGCTGTCGCTCGTGAAGGTCAGACTTCACACCGGCAGGACGCATCAGATCAGGGTGCAGTTCGCCTCGAGAGGGATGCCGCTTGCCGGCGACCGCAGATACGGATCGAAGCTGTCCTGCCCGACGGCGCTGCTCTCCTGCTCGCTCTCCTTCCCCGACCGGGAGGGAAATATGCTTTCATTCACCGCGGAAATGCCCGAGGGCAGTCCCTGGGACCTTTTCGGGTGAAAAAGATTCGGGTGAAAAAAGATAAAAAAAGATAAAAAAAGAAAGCCCGCGTCCGCGGAAAACCGGGGGCGGGCTTTGAAAACAGGCGGAAAAAGGTCGGGCGGTTTTACAGCTCCGTGACTTTCAAGAGGTTGTAAAAAAACTCGCTTGGCGAGTTTTTTTACAACCCTGCGACGTTTTTCTCGGCAGGTTACCCTGCCGTTTTTGCTCTAAAATGCTCGAAAAAATGATGTTT
>ONVJ01000002.1 GCA_900321265.1 uncultured Eubacteriales bacterium | reverse complement strand
GTCTGCATGTTTTCTCATGCCGACTCCGGAACGAAGCTGCCACAGTCCGAGCTGAAAAAGATCATATCGGCGCAGCTTGGAGAGGGTATCTTCCTGGCCGACGACAGCGGATGGATCCTCTTTTCGTCCGACGGCGAAAAGCCAGATGCCGCGGTACTGCTCTGCGGCGGGGCGGGAGTCGATCTGCCCTTTTACAGTCTTATCTGCAGGGATGCGGGAGAAAAGATCCCGGCTTTTGCCGTCTTCCCCGGAGTCACCGAAGAGATATTCGCCTCTCCGGTCGGCGTCACGACAGACGCGAACTACGTTTTCGGAATTTACGAAAAACCCGATAAATATCTCTCCTCCGATTATAACGAGCTCTTTCTCTCGGTACTCGAAGCCGGATTTCCCGCGGTCTTCTACGCAGGCAACAACAACGCCGGCGTGTTCGACGCCGAGTTAGGCGGGGCCGCCGGCCGCATAGGCTTCTGCGGTTCGGTCGACCGTGATTCATACGGCCTCGGCGGAAGGCTGGCGCTCAACAACAGCCTCCGTGGAGGCATACTGCTAACAGCCGACGGCAGCTCCTTCATTCCCGCATTCCTTCGCGCCGCCGACTGCGCGGGGGAAGGAGACGGCGGATGAGCGGCTTTGTCGCGACCGGAAGAGTGCTGAAGCTCTCCGGAGGGCTGTTTACCGTGAGGCTCGACGCCGGAGAAGATCCGCTGTCGGGCCGCAGGATCGAATGCCGCGCGAGAGGGTCTCTCAGAGACCGCGGCGGCCTGCTTCCCGGCGACAGGGTAGAGGTCTGCTACGGAGAATCCTCCTTCGTCGCCGGCGGAGAGGGCTTTGTCCCGGTCTCCGACGCCTCGGGCGTGCCCGACGCCGCGATATCCTCGGTGCTCCCACGGAAAAACACCCTGATCAGGCCGCCGATGGCGAACCTCGACATTCTCTTCGTGATAATCGCCGCGGCAAGGCCGGATCCGTCGCTCCCGGCGGTCGACCGCCTGCTGGCGTCGGCGGAGTACAGATCGGTCGAGCCGGTCATTGTGATCACGAAGCGGGATCTTTCGCCGTCATCGGCCGCGACGCTCGCCGATATATATACGAAGGCGGGCTACCCCGTCTTCCTGACTCAGGCGGAAGAGAGTCCCGACGCCGGCCTTACCGGATGGCTGGAAAAAGAGCTCCCCGGGCACACGGCGGCATTTGCCGGTGTGTCGGGAGCTGGAAAATCGACACTTCTCAACCGGCTGTTCCCCGAACTCGGGCTGGTATCCGGCGAGGTCAGCAGAAAGACCGGACGCGGAAGACAGACGACGAGGACGGTCGAGCTCTTCGAGATCGGTCCCGAAGGGAGCCGCGGACTCATAGCGGACACCCCGGGGTTTTCGTCTATAGATTTTGAAAACTTCGATTTTCTCCCGCTTGAGGCGCTTCCCGACTGCATGAGGGAATTCAGAGATTGCTACGAAAACTGCCGCTGGCCCGACTGCACCCACACCGGCGAGGCCGACTGCGGAGTGGCTGCCGCAGTCAGGGAGGGAAGAGTGGCGGCCTCGAGGCATGACAGCTACCGTGAGATGTACTCGACCCTGAAGGCCAAGGAGTACAGGGACCTGAAAAAAAGACAAAAGTGACGGTTTCGCGAATGAAAGCATTTATATATACCGGCGGGACGGTCTGTCCCGAATACATAACCGAGCATCCTCGCGGAGACGATCTCGTAATCGCCGCCGATTCGGGCTGGAAGAACGCGCTGGCGCTCGGCGAGAAGCCGGCGGTACTGATCGGCGATTTCGATTCCTTCACCGGCAGTATTCCCGACGGACCCGAGATAATCACCCTGCAGAAGGAGAAGGACAACACCGACACGCAGGCCGCGGTCGGGGTCGCCGTCTCCCGCGGGGCGACCGAGATCGTCATCGTCGGAGGACTTTCGGGCAGACTCGACCACACCCTGTCGAACCTCGGACTGCTTGAGAAGCTGCACTCCGACGGGATATACGCAGTTATGACCGACGGCATATCAAGGGTGAGATTCATAAAAAACGGCTCCTCCCTCATAGGGCGGAGCGGCTTTCGATATCTGTCGGTCATCGCCGCCGATCCGAAGGTAAAGGGCGTCGAGATCGACGGCGTGAAGTATCCCCTGAACGGCGCGGTAATCACCCGGACGGTCCAGTACGCCGTCAGCAACGAGATCGAGGGCAACTGCGCTCTTATCGCCGTCAGGAAGGGCGGCGTGTTCATCATCGAATCAAGAGACCCCTGATAAGGCGGATCCGCGGGACGGTCGCCCTGACCGGTGCCGGGGTTCCCGCTGCCCGCAATGAAAAAACCTCCCCTGCGCCGGCGGATGTCCGGCCTGCTGAGGCCGCATTCTTTCCTTCCCGGAAAAAACGCGCCCCGAAAGCATCACGGGCGATGTAAAAAAACTCGTTTCACGAGTTTTTAAACACCCCCTTTTTGGCGCTTTGTATTTTTAATAAATTATAAACTTGAATTTTAGTAAGATTTGTAGTATAATTATTATTCACAGAAAACACAGGAGGCGCCGGAAAAATGTCGGAGATCACCGAAAGATACGATTACGGAGTTGCCCAGAAAAAAGAGGGAAAATATCTCTGGGGAAGGATTGGACTGGCCTTCCTTTATGTTTTGTTCCCGCTCGTTACGATCACGGTTCTCATGCTTATTCCCGAAGCCAGAAAATTCGTCTATTTCGGCGCGCTCGTCGTCCTTGCCGACGCCGTCTTCGCCTTTTTCACCTGGAGATACGTCGATATCGAGTACGAGTATTCGGTCCATGTCGGAAAGGTGACCTTCACGATCATACAGAACGCCTTCAACCACAGGATCAGAAAGCCCCAGACCGAGTTCCTCATCCGCGACTGCGAGCTCATCGCTCCGCTGAACGAAGAGGAGTTCGCCGAGAGATACAGGCAGTTCGGCGCCGGGACGGTATGGAGCGCTCTCTCTTCGAAAAAGGCGGATGACGCGTATTTCGCGGTCTACACCGACGAGGATGGGAAAAAATGCGCCTTCCTTTTTGAGGCGACCAACGAGATGCTGAAGAGATGCCGCTTTTACAACAGGGACGCGACAGTCGTCCGCCAGATGAGATACTGATGCCCGCAAAGACCGAAAAAGGGAAAGAAAAAAAGAAAGAGAAAAAGGAGATCACCGCCGGCGTCATAGGCGCTATGGAGTGCGAGATCTCGCTTATCTCGGAACGGATGACCGAAAGATCGGTCCGGGAGATCGGGGCCTTCCGCTTTATAACCGGGAGGATCGGCGGGACTGAGACTGTCCTGGCGAGATGCGGCGTCGGAAAGGTGAACGCGGCTCTCTGCGCCGCGCTGATGGCGGAGAGATTTTCTCCCGATTTCATAATAAACACCGGATGCATGGGAGGACTCGACCCCGCCCTTTCGGTGCTCGACACCGTCGCCGCGACCGGAACGGTTGAATACGACCTTGACTACGGCTCGCTGGGCGACGAACGCGGCTCTGTCTTCCTCCCCGACGGCAGGACGGTGAAGGTCGCAGAGACCGACAGGAAGCTGACCGAAGGGCTGATCGCCGCGGCGGAAGCCTGCGGGCGGAGGGTATCGACAGGCATCCTTGCCTCTGGCGACAGGTTCGTCGACGATCCCGCCGCAAAGACCTTTATAAGAGATACCTTCGGAGCCTGCGGCTGCGAGATGGAGGGAGCGGCGATCGGACACGCCTGTCTGGCGCTTGGGATCCCCTTCGCGGTGCTCCGCAGCGTATCCGACGGCGCCGACGGCGGCGCCGGTATGTCCTTCGCGGAATTTGCCGGGGCAGCGTCTGCCGTGTCGGCAGAGATCATCTGCGGATTTTTGACCCGGGCGGGGCGGAAAGGCGGAAAAGAAAATGGATAAAGAACGGCTGTCACTGGCGGCGATGCGTCAGAAGGTCCTGTCCGCCGCGAAGGTCTTTACGAAAAAGCCCAAATACTATCCCTCTGTCCCCGCGGAAAACATCAGAGAAGCACTTCGCGACTCTGTAAGGCAGTTCGGGGAGCGCCCCGCCTTCTTTCAGAAGATCGGCGGCGAATGGGTGACCTTCACCTATTCGATGTTTCTCGATCTCGTCGAGGGCTTCGGGACAGAGCTCTGCCGGCGCGGAATTTCCGGCTCGCCCGTCATTATCATGGGCGAGGATTCGGTGGAGTGGGGCTGCGCCTACATGACCGTCACAGGCGGTCTCGGGGTCGCCGTTCCGGTCGACAGCGAGATCCCTCCGGAGGAGCTCGGATCGATCGCCGCCGGCTGCGGCGCCCGGGCGGTCATCTTCTCGGAGAAATGCCGCGCGAAGGCCGAATCGCTCGATCCCTCGATAGTCCGGATATGCTTTTCCGAGATACAGGGGATGTCGGCGGCGGGACTTAAGAAGCTCCACGACGGCGACACCTCCTACGTGAACCTCCCCATCGACCGCGACGCGCTGGCGGTCCTGATATACACGTCGGGCACGACAGGCATGGCAAAGGGAGTCATGCTCTCGCACCGTAACCTCTGCTTCGACGTCGCCGAAACTGCGGCGATGTTCAGGTACACCCCCGACGACGTCTTTCTGGCGGTGCTGCCATTCCATCACGCCTATCCCTGCACCGTGACGCTGCTTTTCCCCCTCTTCCACGGCTGCGCCATCGCGGTCTGCCAGGGACTCAGATATCTGACGAGAGATATCCAGGAGACGAAACCGACGATAATCGCCGGTGTCCCGATGCTCATCGAGACTCTCTACCGCAAGATAATGATAAACGTCCGCCGCAAGGGTCCGAACGCCGAAAGAATGGTAAGGACGCTGATGAAGACCACTGCCGGCAGCAGGACGCTGAAAAAATACGTCTTCGCCCAGATCCACGACTCGCTCGGCGGACGCCTCCGCCTCATCATAAGCGGCGGCGCCGCGATCGATCCCTCGGTGCTTAAAGGACTGAACGATCTCGGCTTCCTGGCGGTCCAGGGCTACGGCCTCACCGAATGCGCGCCCCTCGCCGCGGTGAACAAGGACGACGTCCGCAAGGACGCGTCGGCGGGCCTCTCGCTGCCGCACGGGCTCCTTGACATATACGACATCAGGAGCGACGGCACCGGGGAGATCAGGTATAAGGGCGAGAACGTAATGCTGGGCTACTACAACAACCCCGAAGCCACCGCCGACGTCCTCCGCGACGGCTGGTTCTACACCGGAGACCTCGGATACATCGACGACGACGGCTTCCTCTTCATCACGGGAAGGAAGAAAAACCTCATCGTCACCGCGGGCGGGAAGAACGTCTTCCCCGAGGAGCTCGAGAGCTTCCTCTGCCGCAACAGATTCGTCGCCGAGGCGGTCGTCGTCTCCTATCCCAACGAAAACCGGGGCGACCTTGACATAGTCGCGGTCATCTATCCCGACGCCGAGGCCTTCAGGGAGGAATACGGAACGAGATACACCTCAGGACAGGTCGACGGAGAGCTCTCAAAGGCGGTCGACGAGGTCAACGCGTCGGTCCAGTCATACAAGCACATCTCATGCTTCGTGGTCAGGCAGACCGAGTTCGACAAGAACACCTCGAAGAAGATCAAAAGGGCAGGCGTCGCGGGAGAGGCCTATCCCGACTATCTGCGCAGGCTCACAGAGATGAAGGGCTGAGAAAGCCCTTGCCTATCGGCATACAATAAGAACTGTTTAATTTGAAAAGGACCGGTGGTTCAGATGCACATTTCGATTACCGGGAGACTTGGCAGCGGCAAGTCGACCGTCGCGAAGATCATCGCGGAAAAATACGGCTATGAGATAGTCAGTACCGGGACTGCTCTCCGGAATATCGCGGCAAGTCTCGGGATGACGGCGCTTGAGTTCAACAGACTGATGACGTCCGACCCGAAATACGATTTCATGATCGACCGTGAGACACGCAGGATCTCGGTGGAGCGGGCCGGCGAAAAGATAATATACGATTCGAGGATGGCATGGAACTTTGCCGTCAACTCCTTCAAGGTCTATCTCTACGTGAACACAGAGGTCTCGGCAAAGAGGATACTCGGCGACGGCACCCGGGGCAGCGTGGAGAGCTATAAGGATATCGGTGACGCGATCGCTCAGATCAATGAGCGGATGAACGAGGAAAACCGCCGTTACAGCATGATCTACAGCGTGGACAACCTTGATCTGCGCAACTACGACTGCGTCATCGATACCGAATTCCGCTCATGCGAGGAAGTCGCCGAGCTGATAATGAGCGAATTCGCCTCCTTCAGCGCCGATCCCGAAGGCTACCGCAGGTTCTTCCTGCGCTGACGGATGGAAAGGCTTTCCGATAACAGCGAGCGACTTTTGAACCTGTATCTCACCGAAAGGAACAATCCGATGTTTGACGTTTTGATTATCGGCTGCGGGGTGACCGGCGCCGCCGCGGCATACGCTCTCGCGAGATATGATCTCAGAGTCGGCATTATCGAGCGGTTCAACGACGTTGCCTGCGGGGCGACGAAGGCGAACAGCGCGATCATGCACGCGGGGTACGATCCCGTCCCCGGCAAAAAAGAGGCGGTGCTGAACCGCCGCGGCATAAAGACCGCCGCGAAGGTCTGCAGGAGCCTTGACATTGAATACAAAAAGCTGCCTTCTCTCGTCGTTGCCTTCAACGAGAAGGATATGGAGAAGGTCAGAGAGCTTTACGAACGGGGTATAGCCAACGGTGTCAAAGTGAAGCTGCTGGACGGAGACGAAGCCAGAAAAGCCGAGCCCTCCCTTTCCCCCGACGTGATCGGAGCTCTCTGGACCAACGAGTCGGCGATCATAAATCCCTGGGAATTCGCCACGGCGATGGCTGAGGTGGCGGTGGTAAACGGAGCCGTCCTGATGCTTGAGAACGAGGTCACCGGGATCGAAAAGAACGACGGTTATCTGACCGTCAACACCGACCGCGGAAGCTACAGCGCCTCCTACGTCATAAACGCCGCCGGAGCCCATTCCCCCGACATCTGCGCGATGGTGGGAGACACGAGGCTCAAGGCGATGCCGCGCTCGGGACAGTATTACGTGCTGGACAAGGAAGAGGGCGCGAAGGTCGGCAGCGTCATTTTCGGATGCCCCGACGAGAACGGCTTTAAGGGCATTCTCGTGGCTCCGACCGTCCATGGCAATCTGCTCGTCGGTCCGACCTCCGACCCGACCGACGATCCCGAGGATCTCTCGACAGATCCCGCGGTCCTGTCAAGGATCAAGGCCGCAGGTCTCAAAATGGTCCCGGGCATCGATTACCGCAATGTGATCAGACAGTATACCGGGATCCGCCCGACGACGAACGTCAGGGATTTCGTGATAGACATAAATCCCTGCTGCGACAGGATGATAGATCTTGCCAGCATCGCCTCTCCCGGACTTTCCGCCGCGACCGCCATCGGCGAAGAAGCGGTAAAGCTGCTGAAGAAGGCAGGCCTTGAACTGAAGCCGAACGAGTTCTTCAGGAACTCCAGGCCTCCGGTGACAAGGATGAAGGATCTCAACCGGATCAGGCGCCGCGCCATCATCAAAAAGGACCCCGCCTACGGCAGGATCGTCTGCCGCTGCGAGACTGTGACCGAGGGAGAGATCGTCGAGGCGATCCACCGCCCGATCCCGCCGAGATCGATCGACGCCGTCAAACGCCGCGTCGGCGCCGGCCTCGGCCGCTGCCAGGGAGGCTTCTGCTCGCCGAGAGTGCATCAGATACTCTCACGCGAGCTTGGTATCCCGATGGAGAGCATCTGCCTCGACAAGCAGGGCTCATTCATCATCACCGGCAAGACCAAAAACTGAGAACGACTTTTTGACAGGTGCGACATGTTCAGAAAAAAATATGATGTGATAATCGTCGGCGGAGGTCCTGCCGGTCTCGCCGCTGCGCTTGCCGCGAGCGAAAAGGGCGCCGGAAGCGTTCTGATAATCGAGAGGGACAACACTCTCGGCGGAATTCTCAACCAGTGCATACACAACGGTTTCGGCCTTCACTGGTTCAAGGAGGAGCTGTCGGGTCCCGAATACGCCGGCAGATTTGCCGCGATGCTGAAAAAAACCGCGGTCGAGGTCGCAGTTGAGACGATGGTGCTCTCGATCGACGCCGCGGCTACGGCGGACGGCCTCAGTGTTGTCAGATGCATCAGCCCCGACGAATCGGTCAGCGATATCGAGGCGGGCGCCGTCGTCCTCTGCATGGGCTGCCGCGAGCGCACGAGAGGCGCGATCGCCATACCCGGCACAAGGCCGGCCGGCGTCATGACCGCCGGAACGGCGCAGAGATATGTTAACATCGAAGGATATATGATCGGAAAGAAGGTCGTGATCCTGGGCTCGGGCGACATAGGGCTCATAATGGCGAGGCGGATGACTCTCGAGGGAGCGAAGGTCCTGGCCTGCGTCGAGCTCTGCCCCTACTCGAACGGCCTGAACCGGAATATCGTGCAGTGCCTTGAGGACTACGGCATCCCGCTCTATCTCTCGCACACAATCACCGGTATCCGCGGCGACCGGAGACTGGAGAGCGTGACGGTATCGAAGGTCGAGGGAGGCGTCCCGGTCCCCGGCACCGAATTCGACATCGAGTGCGACACCCTCCTGCTCTCGGTCGGTCTCATCCCCGAGAATGAGCTGACGAGGAACGCCGGCATCGAGATCAACCCCGCCACCAAGGGACCGAAGGTCTACGAGAACATGATGACGATGACGAACGGCATCTTCGCCTGCGGTAACGTCGTTCACGTCCACGACCTGGTCGACTACGTCAGTGCCGAGGCCATGAGGGCCGGCGCCGCCGCCGCCGAATACGCGGCAGGGAAGCGGGTCGCCGGAAGGCAGATCGGCGTAAAGACTGGCCCGGGCGTCAACTACACCGTCCCCTGCGTGATACGCCCCGACAACGTCGAGAAGGCGGTCGATATCTTCTTCAGGACGAACGTCCCGAGAAAGAAGTCGGTGATTAACGTCATGTCTGGCGACACGAAGATCGCCGCCTTCAAAAGGGATTACATGGCCCCCGGCGAGATGGAGAAGATCACGGTGCCGAAGGTGCTCCTGGCAAAGGCCGGAGACACGCTGACGGTATCGGTATCCGACGCCGAATGAGTCTCAGGGTGAAGGGAAGAGGTCAGTGACATGAAGGAACTTGTATGCATAGTCTGTCCCAGAGGCTGCAGGCTGAAGGTCGACGAAGAAAACGGCTACGCCGTTACCGGAAACAGCTGCCCGAAGGGCGCCGAATACGGAAAGAAGGAGCTTACCGCTCCGACGAGGGTGATAACCTCGACTGTGAAGATCTCGGGAGCGGCGATCGCGAGATGTCCGGTAAAGACCGACAGGGCGATCCCGAAGGCGATGATCTTCGACGCGATGAAGCTGCTCGACAGCGTCGAGCTCACGTCTCCGGTAAAGACCGGCGACGTCGCGCTTGCCGACGTCCTCGGCACCGGCGCGAACTTCGTCGTGACGAGAGACCTGTGACATCCAAAATAATGATCCGCCAGGCGCGTAACGCGCCGGACGGATCATTATTATGTTATGCTCAGAGCTTTACGCCGGCTGCGGCCAGCCTTTCACGGAGCGCCGCCGTGTCGACGCCTGCCGCTGAGCAGTCGGCGGCGGCCGCCATGGCGGCCGCGGTCCCGGCCGCCTGGCCGAGGGCCATGCAGGGCGGCATCACCCGGACGGCGCCCGAAGCGTCGCTCTCTGCGCTGATGCACCTGCCCGACACGAGCAGATTGCCGCAGCCTTCGGGCACCATCGTCCCGTAGGGAACGCCGTAGTGCTTTCCTTCTGGCAGCGCGATGTACTCGTTGCTCCGGGGACCGAATTTGCCGTGTATGTCGACCGAATTCGCGGCGATCATCACCGAGTCCTCCGGCGTCTCGCAGCCGAGCAGCGAGGCGACGGTCAGCCGCTTCATTCCTTTTATATGCCTCGTCTCCCGGATGCCGACGGTGCTGCCCGTCTGGAGCAGCTTCGCGTTCTCACAGCCGGGGACGTATTTTCTGAAGAAGGCGAAGATCTGATCGACCTGCTCGCGGCCCTCGGTCTCGGCCCTCGTCAGGCTTTCGGAATCCGTCCCGTCGATCCCCATGATCCGCGAGGTGTTTATGCTCCACTCGTCGGGATCGACGCCGCGGAAGAGTCCGACCGACACCCGGTCGAGGGTCCAGTCGCCCGCCTCGCGGGCCTTTTCGACCCACCAGTGCAGCGAGCGGTAGTTGACGCCGTCCTTCCGGTAGAAGTTGTTTATGTTTGCCCGGTAGTCGGCTTCGATCTTTTCTGAATCGACGTTGCCGATCCTGAAGAACATCGTCGCCGGCTGTATCTTTCCGGTGGCGGAGTTGCCGAGCTCGAAGGGCACTCCGGCTGCCGCGGCGACGTCTCCGTCACCGGTGCAGTCGACGGTGAACCGCGGTTCTGCCGCGCAGAGACCGTTCTTTCGCAGGAGGATTATCCTCTTTATCCGGCCGTCCGGGCCGGTCTCGGCGTCGGCGAAGGAGGTGTGGTAGAGGATCTTCACGCCTGCCTCGGCAAGCATGCGGTCGGCGACGAGCTTCAGCGCCTCGGCCCTGAAGGGGGTGACGTTGCGGTGCCCGACGGTTATGTAGGAGGTAAAGGCGGATGGCGCGGTCACCTTAGACGGGTGGATCGCCCCGCCGATCGCGCAGAGGCGGTCGACGGTCTCCTCGAAGAGACCCCTGATGAGCATCTCGCCGCCGCCGCTGTCGTAGCATGTCATGAAGGGCGCGACAAGTCCGGCGGTCGCCATGCCGCCGCAGAAGCCGTTCTTCTCGACGAGCATCGTCCTGGCGCCGCTTCTTGCCGCGGCGACAGCCGCGCAGAAGCCGGCGGGGCCTCCGCCGACGACGAGGACGTCAGGCTCGTATTCGGTCCGCAGATCCTTTGAGTAGAGCATCGGCGACAGCCTCTCAGCGCGCGGCGAAGAGGGGCGCGACTGCTGCCCTGATCTGCCGGGCCACAGTCTCCCTGTCGGCCTCGGTGCTGATCCGCGCGATCTTCACACCGTCCGCCTCTGCTATCTCAAGCGCGCGCATATAGTTGCTCCTGATGGCGATCTGGCGCTCGATCGCGTCGTAGATCTCGCTGTCGGTCCGCTCCGACGTCCGCCTTTTCGCGCTGACCGCCGGATCTACGTCGAGGAAGATCACGAGATCGGGCTGAAGCTTTTCGGTGCAGGGACGGTTGAGTTCGTATATCCGCTCCACCGAGAGCGAGGGCGTGGCGTTGTATGCCATGTTGGACAGATAGTATCTGTCGCAGACGATGTCGGTGCCCGCTTCGAGCAGGGGCAGCATGAAGGCGATGTGCTCAAGCCTGTCCGCGACATGCAGATACGCCATCGATTCGGGCAGTATCTTCACGCCCCCGTAGAGGGCGGTGCGGATTATCGCGCCGACGATGTCCCTCGAGTCGGGCTCGCGCTCGACGGCGCACTGCCGCCCGGTAAGCTTTGAGATGTGATCGCGCAGCAGCGATACGTGAGTCGTCTTGCCGCATCCGTCGATGCCTTCGAATACGATGAATTTTCCGCGTCCGGCAATCATTCTGTCAGTCATTT
>ONVJ01000147.1 GCA_900321265.1 uncultured Eubacteriales bacterium | reverse complement strand
CTGCCGGCTACAGCCGGTCAGACTATCCCCGGCGCGAGGTCGTAGAGAGTCTGGTCGATGTCCGACGGGATCCCGAGCGCCCCGGCGAGGTCGGTGTCGAAGATCTCACCGCCCCTGACGCCGACGGCGACGGCTCCGCACCCTCCCGCGAGGAGGTCGACGGCGGTCGCTCCCATCCTCACGCCGAGCATACGGTCGGCGTAGGTGGGATTGCCCCCGCGCTGAATGAATCCGAGCGAAGTCTCCCTCGGAGTGATGCCGGTCAGCTCTTTGAACCTGACGCTCATCTCGCTCACCTTCCCGACGCCCTCGGCGACGATGAAGATGATCGAGTGATGTCCCGCCTCCAGCTTCTCGACCGCCTTTTTCGAGAGCTCTTCGAAATCGAATGGCCTCTCGGGGACGAGGATGAAATCGGCGCCCGAGGCGACGCCCGAATGCAGCGCGATGTTCCCGCACTTCCGCCCCATCACCTCGACGAAGCTGACCTTCCCGTGGGATTCGGCGGTGTCCTTGATCGCCTCGACCGCGTTGACGACGTTGTTGAGCGCGGTGTCGAAGCCGATGGTGAACTCGGTGTAGCCGAGGTCGTTGTCGATCGTCGCCGGTACGCAGGCGATCGGAAGGCCGGTGTCGGCAAAGAAATCCCGGGCTCCGCGGAAGGTGCCGTCGCCGCCCACGGCGACAAGGCCCTCAACTCCGTCGGAGCGCAGGTTGTCATATGCCTGAAGCCGGTATTCGCGCAGAAGGAATTCCTCGCATCTGTCGGTGTAGAGGAGAGTCCCGCCCCGCCCGAGCGCACCTC
Source organism: uncultured Eubacteriales bacterium (assembly GCA_900321265.1). Classification (GTDB taxonomy): domain Bacteria; phylum Bacillota; class Clostridia; order Oscillospirales; family CAG-272; genus CAG-390. The sequence goes on along the minus strand of ONVJ01000147.1, from coordinate 3,683 downwards.
TGAAGGAGGTCTTCGCGAGATCGACGGTTTTGTGTTCTATCACCCCGCGGTACCCGCCGACATATCCGAACATTTCTATCCCGCGCGATCTTGCGTATCTCGCCGCCGCGACTATGGCGGCGTTCATTCCGGGAGCGTCCCCGCCGCTAGTGATTATTCCGAGTTTCATTCCGCTGTTTCCTTCCGTGACTTTTGCTTTTCGCCCGCATTCCCGGCTTTCAGGTGTTCGCAGATCTCCCTCAGCGCCGCCGGGCAGCGGTCGCATCCCGGATTCTTTGCCGAACATACGTCCCGCCCGAAATCCACCAGCCGGTGGCAGGTGTCTGTCTGATATCCTGCCGGTATCTCATCCGAGAGTATCCGCTCGACCTTTTCGGGGTCCTTCAGCGTCTCGGGGTAGAACCCGAGCCTTCCGCAGATCCTGATGCAGTGGGTGTCGGCGACGATCCCCGGGATCCCGTAGACGTCGCCGAGGATGAGATTCGCGATCTTCCTGCCGACTCCCGGCAGCCGGAGCAGCTCCTCCATGCTGTCGGGCAGCTTTCCGCCGTAATCGCGGATCAGCATTCCGCAGGCCGCCTTTATCGAGGCCGCCTTCATACGGAAGAGGCCGCAGGGCCTTACCGCCTCCTCGAGTTCCGCGATGTCCGCTTCGGCCACCGACCGGGCGGTCGGGTATCTGACGAAGAGATCTCTGCAGACCTCGTTCACCCTCGCGTCGGTGCACTGCGCCGATAGCCGTGCCATGACGAGGAGCTGCCAGGGCTCATGCCAGTCGAGGGTGCAGACCGATCCGGGGTAGAGCTCTTCGAGCGCCGCCGCGACCGCCCTTCCTCGCGCGGTGCCTTCCGCGACTCCGGCAGAAGCGCCGCGGGAAATATCTTTATTCGCTTCTTTCCGGCTCATCCCAGAGCATCCTTTCGCGGACAGTCTTTTTCCGCCCGGCTTCGTGCGGAAAAATAATTATAACACTTTCGGCATCTTTTTTCAAGAAAAATCTCTTTTTTGCAGGTCGCGCCCTGCCGCAGGGCGGCCGGCGCGGCGCGGAAAGGCAGGAAGATTAATGAACTACCGGATCGAAAAGTATATGGATTTTGAGAATCCGACGGCGGAATTCGCCGGTGTCAGACGCTCGGCCCAGGGGTTCGGCATATCCGGGCGGAACGGCTATATCCTCTTTCACACCGGGATATACGCTGTCTACGATCTTGATACCCGGGATCCGCGGCCGCTCAGGGTCGGAAAGCTCGACTCATTCTGCGACGGCCCCGACAAAAGGTATATAAACCACGCGAACGACCTCGTCATCACCGAACGGGAAGGCCTCCGGTTCATGTACATACAGGCCGGCAACAGCGGGGAGCGCGACGGGGGAGGTTATATCGCCCGATGCAAGGTCGAGGAGCTGACCGGGGAGGGGGCGGAAAGCCGGACGCGGCTTGTCCAGACAATCTCCTTCGATCCAGACTCGGACGGGGACAGAAGAGGCTTCGAGCCTCCCGCCTGGGGCTGGCCCTGCTGGCTTCCCGACACAGACAACGGCCTGCTCTACATCTTCTCGGCGAGATACCGGACGACCGCCGAGTTTCTGAAATATTGCAGCGACAACAGGTATATCGTGACGGTCTTCAGGCTTCCCGATCCCCTCTCAGGAGACCTTACGCTCTCATACGGGGATATTATCGACCAGAAGCTGCTGCCATTCGACATACTCTTCACACAGGGCGGAACGGTGAGGGACGGAAAGATATACTTCACCTTCGGCTGCCGCGAGAAGTACCCCGACGGGATGCGTGTGATCGATCCCGCCGCCGGCAGATATCTGGCGAGGGTCGATCTGCACCGCAGCATCCTCGGCAGCGAGGAGCTTGAGTGCGCGGCCTTTACGCCGGAAGGGAGGCTGCTCGTCAACACCGGAGAGGGGCATATCTACTCGCTGGAGATCGACGAGAACGCCTGCGGCTGTCCGGAGGATGAAGCTCCGGGAGAAGAACCGCGCGGCGGACGGACTGACGTTATTATTTGAAGGAGGGCAGTTTTATGTTCAGACTTACTGTGCACGGCGATGACAGGATCGCCCGGATAGAGCCCGGGATCTACGGACATTTCACCGAGCATATCGGCGGGGTGTTCTACGACGGGATATGGGTCGGGGAGGATTCTCCCGTACCGAACATCCGCGGACTGCGGCTCGGGCTCATAGAAAAACTCAAGGCGATCGGCGCGCCGGTGATACGCTGGCCGGGCGGATGCTTTGCCGAGACCTACGACTGGCGCGACGGCATAGGTCCGCGCGAAGACCGGCCGACAAGGATAAACTGGTGGCAGAGCTATGACGGCAGGTACGAGCCCAACTCGGTCGGCACGCACGAGTTCGTCGATTTCTGCCGGCTTGCCGGCGCAGAACCCTACATCGCGGCAAACATAACATCCCTCACTCCGCTCGCGATACGCGACTGGATCGACTACTGCAACTCGCCGGCGGGATCGACGACGCTTGCCCGCGAGCGCGAAAGGAACGGATCCGCCGAGCCCTTCAACGTCAGATACTGGGGCGTCGGAAACGAGACCTGGGGCGGCGGAGGCAATATGACCGGCGAGACCTACGCTCACGAATTCCGCAGGTACGCCGTGATAATGAAGAACGCCTGCAGGGATATCGAGCTCATCTGCTCGGGAGCCAACCACAGCGACTGGCACTGGGCGAACGACGTCCTCCGGGTGCTCGAACCCTCGCTGAAGAAGATGGACGGGCTTTCGCTGCATTTCTACTGCGGCTCGGCGGGGAATCCGCTCTCCTTTACCGAGGAGGAGTGGTACCGGCAGCTGCGCCAGGCGCTCGACATCAGCCGGGCGATCGACCGCAACTGGGGATTCGTCGTCGGCTACGGGATGGAGAAATACGCGCGGCTCGTCATCGACGAATGGGGTTGCTGGCATCCGGCAGGCAGCGGGCCGTCGGTGCATATGAAAGAGTACGGCATCGATCCGGCGCCGAACAACCCCGACTGTGTCGGGAATCTCTTTGAGCAGCAGTCGACGATGCGCGACGGGATAGTCGCCGCGGCGACGCTCAACCTCTTCAACAACAACGCCGAAAAGATCAGGATGGCGGCGGTGGCGCAGCTGGTGAACAACCTGCACTCTCTTTTCCTTGCCGGAGGCGACCGTCTGATCACCACGCCGACCTATCACGTCTTCGATATGATGAAATACCATATGGGAGGGGAGGCTCTCCGCGTCTCGGGCGATACCGGCGAGATCCGCAGGGAAAAATACTCGGTCCCGAACCTCTCGGTGAGCGCCTCGGTCAGAGAGGGCGTGCTTTCGGTGACTCTGGCGAACCTGAGCGTTACCGAAGCCGCCGGCGTCAGCCTTGAGCTGTCGGGACTCATTCCCGAGAGGGAGGCCGAGATCTTCATGCTGACCGCCGGAGATCCCCACGCCTGCAACACCTACGACGAGCCGGAGAAGGTCTGCCTGTCCCGCTCGACGGTCTCCTTTGACGGCAGCCTGACTGTCCCTGCCTTTTCGGCGCTGACAGCGAGGATAAGGCTCAGGACACCGAAGATCTGAATCTGAGCATTCCGGGATATACAGGGGCTGTCAAAAAAGTCGGACTTTTTTGACAGCCCCGCACATGTCACGGCCGGGAAACCGTGACATGTGCCGATCTTTTTCGT
>ONVJ01000274.1 GCA_900321265.1 uncultured Eubacteriales bacterium | reverse complement strand
TTTAAAAAGTGTTAAAAAACGATTCTTCGAATGATTTTATTCTTTTTGCTCCCGATCGGTCGGTTCTCATATAATCATCCTTATGAGAACCAGCCTTTTCGCAGGTTTCCCGGCCGTGACAGGTGCGGGGCTGTTAAAAACCCAAGGTTTTTAACAGCCCCTGCATTTCACCCTTCCTTCTTTATCCGCCTGACCGACATGCGTATCTCGGAGGTCTCGCAGCGGAAACCGTGGATCTCGACGAAATACCTGACCTTCAGCCTGCCCTTGCCGATGAGGTCGTTCTCAAGCTCGGTGCAGCCGGTGATGAGATCGATGTTCTCGCCTCCGAGCGAGCTTATCGAGATATGCCTGACGCCCTTCTCGAAGACGTAGACGATCTCTCCGTCGCCCGGGAAGTTCCTTCTGAAGGTGACCAGTCCCGGGTCCTCCTTCGGGAAGATCAGCGAGTTTTTTCTTCCGTCGGCGTCCGACCAGGAGAGACAGAGGCTGCCCGATCTGACCGACACCCTCCCCTCGCTGAAGATCTCAAGCGCCTCCTTTTCGGGAGCCGCGAAGAAGCCGGCGGGAGAAAAATCCGGCCGCGGAACGACGCTACGTCTGACCGTCAGCTTCATTGTTACGGGAAAACTCATTTTTTATCCATTCAATGCTCGCCTCAGAAGGCGACGCTTATACCTTTCTCGGCAGCGAGGTGTTCGACAAGATCCGCAATGAGCCCTTTCGAGCATTCGCAGAGGCAGAGATCGCAGATCTCCCTGACGCCCGGCAGGGCGTTCGCGGGACAGACCGACAGATCCGCCGCCTTCAGCATGGCAAGATCGTTGTCGTAGTCTCCACAGCATACGATCCGCACCTTCCTGCCTCCGTTTTTCTCACCGGCGATACGCCTCAGATCGGAGAGCATCGTCGCCTTTGTGACGCCGTGAGTCTGGACCTCGAAGATCGCGGGACCGGATTTGCTGTATACTGCGTTCTCGGGAAACCTCGTTTCGACGTCCTTTTTTACCTCGTCAAGCAGTGAGGGCTCGCCTCTGACGACGAACTTGTACCATTTGAATCTGTCCCACTCGGGAAAGTCGCAGACCGTCGTCCTTCCCCTCCCGACGCCGCTTATGTCACGGGCAAGGCGCGGCTCGGCCAGCATTTTCTCCGATGTGACGAAACCGTCGGGCGTCGATATCCTGATGCCGGTCCGCGGCCAGTGCTCAGAAATATAACTGACAAGCTCTCCGCCTCTGGAGTGATCAAGGGGATACTCGGAGATCGTTCTCCCCGTCCCGAGGTCGGCGAGCAGCGTTCCGTTGCAGCATATGCAGGGCAGGTTCGCGACGCTCCGGATGCTTCCGATCACGGCGCCGATGTCGCAGGGCATCCTTCCGGTCGAGAGGGCGAAGCCTCCGCCCCGGCCGGTGAGCCAGTCGACGGCTCTGATGTTCCTTTCAACGATCTCGCTCTTCTTTCCCAGAAAAGTGCCGTCGACGTCTGATACGATGACGGTATCGCGGAAATCTGTCATTCTGTGACCTCTGAAAGAATTGAAAGCAGTTTTTCGAAGCGCTCGGGGAGAGGACAGGAGAAGGACATCCTCCTTCCGGTCGACGGATGCGTCAGCTCAAGCCCCGCCGCGTGAAGGAACTGCCCTCCGGCAAGCGAAGGATGCGCGGCGAGGACAGGGTCTCTGTCGCCTCCGTAGAGCGGGTCCCCGAGGACGGGATGCCCGACATATGACATATGGACCCTGATCTGGTGCGTCCTGCCCGTCTCGAGGCGGCAGCGGATATAGGAATATCTGCCGAGATCCTTCAGCCTCAGCCAGTGTGTGACCGCCTCGCGCGGAGCGGCGCATACGGCGGCGGCCATTTTTTTGCGGTCGGTCGGATGTCTTCCCACCGGAAGATCGACCGTCCCCCTGACGTCCCCCGGGCCTCCGAGAGGATTCTCTCTGCCCGATACGGCGTAATCTGTCAGGCGGTATCTCTCACGGCCTGAAGCCGGCGTGACGAGACCGACGGGCGGGCATCCGACTGTCACCGCAGCATATTCGCGAAAACAGCTGTGCTCCTTGATCTGGGCGGCGAGCGAGAGGTGGGCGGCGTCGTTCTTGGCGGCGACGAGCAGTCCTGAGGTGTCCATGTCTATCCGGTGGACAATCCCCGGCCGGCTGACTCCGCCGATCCCCGAAAGGCTGCCTCCGCAGTGAAAGAGCAGCGCCGCGCAGAGAGTCCCCGACGCATGCCCCGGCGAGGGGTGCACCACCATCCCGGCCGGCTTGTTAACGACTATGATGTCCCCGTCCTCGTAGATCACGTCAAGAGGGATATCCTCGGGCAGGACCCTGTCGGGCACCGGGGCGGGAAAGGAGATCTCCACCGTCTCGCCCGCGGAGAGAAGGCGGTTCTTGCGCGAGGCAATGCCGCCGACCGTCACCCTTCCCTCTTCGCAGAGTCTTGCGGCCTGCGACCTCGAAAGGGTCTCTCCCGCCTCCGCGGCAGCCGCGGAGGCAAAGCTGTCAAGCCTCGATCCGTCGGCCGAAGACGTCACGGTAATGCTCAGACGCTTCTCTCCGGCGTCCGCCTCGTCCGAGTCGTCGGTCAGTTCTTCAAAAAACTTTTCGCTGTCCATACCTGTTTTCTCAGTCGGCAGTGTCTGATCCTTTTCCGTCCCCGGATCCGGAGGAGTTTTTGCTTTCCCGGTTCGCCTTTATCAGATCGAGTATCAGATAGAGGAACAGAAGTCCGGAGCCGATGACGACGCA
>ONVJ01000279.1 GCA_900321265.1 uncultured Eubacteriales bacterium | reverse complement strand
GAGGGTGCGATCATATCGATGCCGCTTCACGCTGAAGGAAAGACAAAGGGCAAAGCGTTTCTTGACGGAGCTCTGTCAGGCGCGGTCTAACCGATAGGCGCGCTCTTAACGGTATTGTTCGCGGGACTGTTCGTCCCGGCCATGCCCTATCTGCTCTCTTTCGCGGCGGGCGCGATGATCTATGTCGTCGTTGAGGAGCTGATCCCCGAAATGTCGGAGGGCGAGCATTCAAATATCGGCGTGGTGATGTTCGCGCTCGGATTCACGGTCATGATGGCGCTTGACGTGGCGCTCGGGTAAATACGTAAACAAAAACAGGGCGTAAAGCCCTTGTTTTTAAGGATATGAGTTAGCCAATGATAACCAGAGGAGGATAAAATGAAGAAGATCACGGTAAAAATCGACGGAATGATGTGCGGGATGTGCGAGGCGCATATCTGCGACACAATAAGACGAGCTTTCCCCGATGCGAAAAAGGTATCGGCGTCAAGAAAAAGCGGTGAAGCCGAGTTTCTGTCTGAAGGCAATATTGATGAAGAAGCTCTGAAAAAGGCGATCTCCGACACCGGCTACACCTTCGTCTCCGTTTCGTCGGAGGAATTCAAAAGGCGCGGACTGTTCGGCAGGTAAGGAGGCGGCTGTACTGGCCGTTTTTTCTTTTCATTCCCTTTCGTACCCATATGACTATTAAACCCCCGGTGTCTTTTTTTCAATGCAGTCCGGTTCTGAATATAACCTATAACCTATTGACAAATAGGTTAAGATAGGTTATAATATTGCCTGACCCGAAACGAAGGAGGCAATACGGTATGGATGATATCGAAAAAATCCGGGAAGAACTAAAAGAACTGCCTAAAGGCTATATTTCAAATAAGAATATCGGCGGTAAAATCCGCCATTACCTCCAGTGGAGCGAGAACGGAAAAATCAAAAGCAGGTATATTAAAGAGAGCGAATACGAAGAGATCCGTGCTCAGATCGAACGGCGCAAAGAGCTTAATGCTTTATTGAAGACACTGGAAACAGCGGAAGCGGCACCGCGCGGATCGAGCCTTTTCGGCTCCGTTAAAGCAATAACCGGAGCGCAGCTTGACAAACTCGTATCCGAAGCCGTAAAACTCGAAACAAGAAACTGCTTTTCGGATATCGAGGAATATCTGTACGGTCCGTGGTCTCCGAGGATCATGGTCGTTTACGGATTGAGGCGTACCGGAAAGACCACCCTGCTGTTTCAGGCGATAGGAAAAATGGACAGAGAAACCCGGCAAAAAGCTTTTTATATCAAAGCTCAGAAGGGACAGACAATGTCCGAACTCTATGAAGCAATCGACCGCCTGTTCAAAGCCGGTTTTTTGTATGCCTTCATTGATGAGATCACTTTCATCGATGATTTTATCGATACGGCGTCGGTACTGTCGGATATCTATGCCGCGAGCGGGATGAAGATCGTTATTTCGGGAACAGATTCCCTCGGTTTCTGGCTCGCCGAACGCAACGAGCTGTACGACCGGACCTTTACTATCCATACGACCTGGATCTCATTTGCTGAGCACTCGCGCCTGCTGCATACGAATGACGTTGACGATTATATACGCTTCGGCGGCACGCTGAGAGCCGGCGAATATGACTTCGACGATCCCGAACTGAAAGACGAATCGGTATCATTCCGTGACGACGAGAGCACGCGCAGATACATAGACTCCGCGATATGCCGCAACATTCAGCACAGTCTGAGGTGCTACGAAAGCGGCACCGGGTTCATGCACCTGAAAGAATTGTACGACGCGGGCGAACTGACAAATGCAATCAACCGTATCATCGAAGACATAAACCACAGGTTTGTGCTGTCCGTCCTTACAGATGATTTCAGATCGGGCGACTTTTCTCTTGCACAGAAAAATCTTGTCCGTGAGCGGAACGCAGCCCTTCGTACAAATATCCTGCAAAAAGTCGACCGCGAAAAGATCACCGATCGACTAATGAAAATACTGGATATCAGAAACAAATCCGAAAGAGTAACCGAGCTCAGACCTGTCCATGTTGAAGAGATCAAAGCCTATCTCGAAGCACTGGATCTGATCGACGATATTCCTGTAAAATATGCGTTCGGCGCGAAAGAAGAGGACAAAACCGAAAACGTCGTTATCACCCAGCCCGGAATGCGTTACTGCCAGGCGGAGGCGCTGGTATGGTCTCTGAAAAAAGATGATCTGTTCGCGGAACTGTCCGAAGCGGAAAAAGACTACGTTATTGGAAAGATTCTGGATGATGTCAAGGGCAGAATGCTCGAAGAAATCATACTGACTGAAACGAAGCGCACACTCGGCTCAAACAGATACGAAGTGTTCAAATATCAATTTCCCGGCGGTGAGATCGATATGATCGTCTACGACAGAAAGAACAACAACTGCAGCCTGTATGAAATCAAGCACGGGACAGCACCGGTAAAAGAACAGTGCCGCCACCTGCTGAATGAGCCTGAATGTGAAAAGATCCGGCAATTATTCGGAGAAATCACCGGAAAGTTCGTTTTATATCGGGGTGAAACCAAACGGGCAGAATGGAAGGTTGATTATATCAACGCCTGTGATTTTCTTATCACTTCTTCCGTTCCGCGGACCAACCGCCAACCCTGACACCGCTGTCGGAGAGGAAGGGATAACTCCGCTGCGCTCCGTGATTCACTTCGGCTCCCTCCCAACCATAGCAAAAGGCGCCTTTCGGCGCCTTTGGCTATGTATAAGATCTTATAACGCGGAATCCCGTGACGGTAGTCAGGATATCGGCGCTGCCTTCCGGCAGACAATCCTTCAGTTCATCAAGATGCGTTACAGCAGTCCACTGGACGCCTGTATCAGTAAGGTAGGAAAGAATATCCGCAAATCCCTCTGACGCCTCGCGGTACTCGGTGCTCTGGAACACCTCGTTGAAAAACACAGCCGAGCCAGGTGTGAGCGTTCCGATCGCGTCCGCGACAGCTTTCACCTCGTTCTCAAACCGTCCGGAGCCCGTGCCTCCGTTATCTTTGTTCTCCGCCTCGGCGAAGACCGCGCAAATGCGGGCGGCAACCGGAAACTCCGCCGTTTCCGCCGGCACCGGGAGCCCGCACTGAAACAGTATCCGTGCGGTTGCCAGCGAACGGAGGAACACCGTCTTCCCGGAACCGTTCTCTCCGTATATCAGAACGCCTTT
>ONVJ01000118.1 GCA_900321265.1 uncultured Eubacteriales bacterium | reverse complement strand
TCGACCGAACTCGGCACCCTCACCGTCCGCTATCAGAATGTCGGCGACGACGAATACAATGAGCTTGAGTTCGTCATCGGCGGCTCCGAGACGCCGTCGGACAACATCGCAAAGGCGAAGGAGTGCGTAAGGATCGCGGACATACTCCGCGGCGACGAATCCGAAGGAAAGAAGCGGAAGGCGGTGCGGGATTACCTGAACCTCTTCGCCGGGACCGAATACGCAGAGTCTTTCGAGGACTGATCTCCGGACGGTATCCGGAAATTAACGAAAACTTAATAACGGAGGCTGCCATAACCCCGAAAATCGCGGTTTTTGACAGCCCCCTCTGTTTTACGGATGCCTATGAAAGCTTTCCGGGATAGAATACGTCGACGTCGACGTCGCCGGATATGCCGTCGATCAGCGCCACGCCCTGCTGCCAGAGGAAGAAGGGGCCGGTGTAGGTCGGTTCGGTATAATACTGCGCGAGCCAGATGCCGTCCTTTTTGACATGTTCGCTCCAGACGAGCTCGAGGTAGTACTTGCTGTTGTAAAGCGAGGCCTTGTAGCCGCGGGCTTCGGCCTCCTCTTTGAAGGCGAGGAACATGTCGTTGAAATCCCGCAGGCTCATCTTGTAGTTCTCAAACCTGCCGAAATCCTCCCAGTCGAAGAAGATCGGGAAATCGAGCTTCTCGCCGCCGAGGACGGAATAGAGATACTCGGCGTTTCGCCGCACTGCGTCGGGGCCGTTTTCCTCGGAATACCAGTATACGCCGACCTTCAGCCCGGCCTGCTTCGCGTTTTTGATATTGTCCTTATAGTAGGTATCTGTGAACAGCTCTCCCGAGAACCCGCCCAGGCGGATGATGACGAACTCGCAGCCGGCCGCGGCGACCTTCTGAAAGTCCACCGTCGTCTGATAGCGGGAAACGTCGATGCCGACCATCGTGTCGGCTTTTTTGTATGTGTTTCTGAATTCCGCGAAGGATTTTGTCGGCGCCGGAGTGTAGGGGGTGCTCGGCGGCAGGGTCTCAAGGATATTTATACTCATTGTCGACGATGTCGTGTTGCCGGCGTCGTCGCGGAGCTCGAAGGAGATGTTGTAGGTCCCGACGGTGGCGGTGTCGACCGAACCGGTGACCGTCAGCTCAACGTCGGAGTCGTAGTCGTCGACGTAGGAGATGTATTTGTGAATGTCAAAGGTGCTTCCCTTTTTCAGCGTGACATTGCGCGTCAGCGAGATGAAGAAGGGGGCTGTCGTGTCGGGGGGATCGGAGGGTTCGGTAGTCGCAGAACCGGTGTCCGCGGTCCCCGAGGTCGCGGCGGGCGGCTTGGCGGTCCCGGACTCCGGCTGACTTTCGGTGTCATCAGCCGGGGTCCCCGGCGTTCCTGACGTGTCGGGGGAAGACGCCGGCTGATCTCCCGTTATCCAGCCGACCGGAGCGTCGAGCCAGGCGCAGGAGGAGAGCAGAAAAAGGCAGGCAGCGGCAGCTGCGGCGATATTTATCAGTCTCGTTTTTCTCATATCGGGTGTCCTCCCTGTCTGCCGGACGGCATTTCCGGTCCCGGCCGATAATAAATGATATCATGACGGACTGTTCTTGTCAAGGGCGTTTTTTGAAGATCATGCCGAAAAAACCGGTATTCCGCCGAAAAAGACCGGCATTCCTCCCGCGAAAGCCCATATTCCGAAAAATGCTTGTTATCCGGATTAAGATGTGATATAATATAATAAATCAGTATGACCTGCCCGCGGCACGCGGAGGCATACGCAAAAACTCATGACTTAACGGTAAAGAAATGGAAAGACGGATACCCGACGGGCCGATATTCAGCAAAAGGAACTCATTCAGAAATCCTCTTATAATGGCCCACCGCGGAGGAAACATCTTCGCGCCTCAGAATTCTCTTCCCGCCTTCGAGGCCTGCTGCCGGCTGGGTGTCTGGGCGGTGGAGACCGATATCAGATTTACTTCCGACGGCGTCGCCGTCTGCCATCACGACGCCGACATCTCAAGGATGACGGACGGAGAGGGCGCGATCGCCTCCATGACCTTCAGCGAGCTGCGGAAGTACAGGATCGACGTCGGTATCGGCGCGGATACCCTCCCCGCCGACCTGCTCCGTATCCCGACGTACGACAGCTACCTCGATCTCTGCATGACATGGGGGATCGTCCCCTTCATCGAGGTCAAGGAGGACGAGGGCATCGACGTCATCATCGACGGCCTGAGGAAGAGATCGATGGAGAGATACGCCGTCATATCGTCTGCGAAGATGACGCACCTCCGCGAGTCGAGAAGGCTGTCGCCCGACGTTTTCATACACCACATCTTTTCATCGAGGGAACGCTTCGACGAGCTTTACGAGCTCGGCTACGCGGGGCTGTCCTTCAAGATCGCCTCTCCCGGCGATTGTCCTCCGGAGCTCCCGGGCGAGGTCCATGAGGCGGGACTCAGGATCTGCCTGAGAGCGGCGGATACTTCCGCAGATCTCAGAAAAATGATCGAACTCGGGCTTGACTACCAGCCCTCCAACTGCGTGTTCGGGATGTGACCGGCACACAGACCGTGTAAAAAACGGTTTTCCGCGCGAAAACACGCGACCGGACCTCCGCCGTCAGCGGCGGAAATCAAAGGAAATCGAGGATAATCAGGATGTTTTATATGTTTCTCGCAAACGGATTTGAAGAGACCGAGGCGGTGCAGCCCCTCGATCTGCTCAGGCGCGCCGGCATCGAGGTCACCACGGTCGGTATCGGCGGGACCGAGGTCGTCGGATCGCACGGCATCAAAATTACCGCCGACATATCCGACAGCATGTTCGACGGCTCCGACATGACCGGCGTCATCCTCCCCGGAGGAATGCCCGGAACGCGGAATCTCGAAGCATCGAAGGTCGTCGACGAGGCTCTGAGCGACGCCTTTGACGGCGGAAAACTCATCTGCGCCATCTGCGCCGCGCCATCCGTGCTCGGCAGGAAGGGCATGCTTTTCGGCAAGAGGGCGGTCTGTTTCCCGGGGTTCGAGGAATATCTCAGCGGCGCAAAGCTTCAGAACAAACGGGTGGTCCGCGACGGAAGAATAATAACCGCCGTCGGAATGGGCGCCGCGCTTGAGTTCGGACTTGAGATCGTTGCCGCGGTCAACGGGCGGAAGGCTGCCGACGCTCTTGCCGCCGCGGTGATCGCTCCCGGGATCACGGAAGGCGACTGATTGTGGCCGGTCCTGAAGTAAAAAAGCCTGCCGCTCCGGCTAAGAAGGAACGCGGGGAATACCGGAGACAGCTGCTGGCTCCGATCCTGGTTCTCGCCGTCTTTATCCTGGTAAGAGTGTCGGGACTGATCGATTCAAAGCTGACCAGAGAGAGCGAGCACGCCGCGGTCATCCTGCTTGAGATACTCATCTTCATGCTGCCTTCGGCGGCCTATCTCGCATATACGCGCAACACCTCCGGCCTCAGGATCAGGCTTTTCGGGATAGGGCATCTCCTGCTCATCCTGTCTGCCGTGCTTATGACCGAAAGCGGAAGCGTCCTCCTCAACTGCCTGACAGGAGGATATGAGGAGCTCTCACGGAATTACGATCTCTGGGGAATATTCATTTCGAAAAGCGGGACAGGCGCGGCCGACACGGTATACATCATACTGGCGTACGCCCTTCTGCCCGCAATATGCGAGGAATTCGTCTTCAGAGCTGTGCTCTGCCGCGAATACGAAAGACGCAGCATAGCCGCGGCGCTCTTTCTGCCGGCGCTCTTTTTCGCGATGCTGCATTTCGACATCAGAAGATTTCCTGCCTTTTTCCTCGCGGGGACTGTTTTCGCGATAACGATGTACGCGTCAAGATCTGTGCTTGCCGCGGTCGCGGTCCACTTTTTCTGCAATCTCATCTCGCTGTTTTCAAAGCCCTACATGAAATCGCTCTGGGATCTGGGCGGAGAAAAGTTTTTCTTCTTCCTGATCACCGCGGTCTTCCTGCTGTTCGGATTCGTGTTTTTTGCCGAGGCAGCCAGGCTATACCGCCGGTACGCCGCCGGAGGTTTTTCCGACAGCTACCGCGAGATGATCCCGCCGCCTCCATCTCCCTCCGAAGCCGAGGGAGGAAAGGCGAACTATCCGCTTCAGCTGGCGGCCCGGCATCCGGCAATTGCCGCGACGCTGTCCGCGCTGCTTTCCCCGACCGCCCTCCTTTGCTATATTTTCTTTGCCGCGGTGGTCCTGCTTTCAACGGGAGTCTGATCAAAAATGGGTCTGTTCAAGAAAAAAAAGAGTAAAAAAGAAAAGAAGGATCTCTCGGGATACACGCCGTCGGATTACGAAAAGGCGCTGACCGATCTCGACGAGGAAAAATCCGACGATTTCTTCGGAAACAAATCATATACCGAAAACGCCAGCACCGTTTCGGCGATACTGAAGGCGATCATATACATTGCCTTCATCATCGTTGTTTCGGGGGCTCTCGCCTATTTCATCCTGACGTCTCTCAACGACGTTTTCGCCTTCGTGAAGGACGACAGATCTGCCGAGGTGACGATACCCGAGTACGCTACCTCCGCGGATATCGCCGAAGCGCTGGCCGAAAAGGAGATAATCAACCATCCGTGGCTCTTCAAACTTTATTCGAAGCTGAAAAAGGTGGACAGCGAAGGCTCCAGATATGATTTCGTCGCCGGGACATATACGGTATCGGCGAATATGAACTACGACGAACTCCTGATCGCATTCGTAAAGAAGAGCGTGATCACTACCGTCAGGGTAACGATCCCCGAGGGCTATACCGTCGACGACATAATCAACCTCTTCCTCGAGAAGGGCATCGGTACCAGAGAGGGCTGGGTCGACGCGATCAACAATCACGATTTCGGCGAAGATTTTGAGTTTATCTCAAAGATCCCCGAAAAAGAGGGCAGATACTATCGCCTTGAAGGCTACCTCTTCCCCGACACCTACGAGTTCTACACCGGCGAGCCCGAGTACTACTATCTCAGAAGGATGCTGGTCAGATTCAAGAGCGTCGTCAGCGGCGACATCGAGAAGGCGATCGAGGACCTGGGCTACACGCTTGACGACGTGCTCACGATCGCGTCGATAATCGAAAAAGAGGCCTATTACGCCAGCGATTACGGCGTCTGCTCCTCGGTCATCTGGAACCGCCTGAAATCGCCGTCGACCTTCCCCTATCTTGAGTGCGATTCGACGATCATCTACGCCCTCTCTCACGCGAAGGGCTCGAGAGTGACCGAGCTCAAGACGGCCGACCTGCAGCTCGACGACCGCTACAACTCCTACAAATACGGAGGCCTGCCGCCCTCTCCGATCTGCAATCCCAGCTATACGACCATCATATGCGCGATCGAACCCGAGACCACAAAATACTATTTCTTTGCAACCGACGCCAACCACTTCCTTGTTCCCGCCCAGACCAGGGCCGAGCACAACGCGAACGCGGAAAGAATCAGAAAGGAAAAAGAGGCTCAGGCCGCCGCGGGCAACTGAGCCGGATCTGAACAGATATGGGCAACGATAAAAAAAGTCTTTCTCAGGCACTGACCGTCAGGATAATCACTTCGGCATGCCTCCTGATCGCTTTCGCGGTCTTTACCGTCGCGGTGACCGCGGCGGACGTCCGCCCCGTCGGCGCCGACGGCACCGACATCGGACTTGCGGGACTCAACACCGCGGTCAGGGATGCCGTCGGATACAGCCCCGTCCTCTTCGCGGTATCCGAATATCTCGGATATATCGCGCTCGCCGTGATGGCCTTCTTCGCCGGCGTCGGTCTGGTAAGACTGATAAGGGGAAGATCGCTGAAGGCGGTAGGAAGCGAGATATGGCTGACCGGAGGCTTTTACGTCCTGCTGCTGGCAGTATATCTTCTCTTTGAGAAGCTTGAGATCAACTACAGGCCGCTGAAGCTCGAGGGAGAGCTCGAGGCATCCTATCCCTCCTCCCACACCGTCCTCGCGCTCTGCGTCTTCCTCAGCGCGGCGCTGCTCTTCGCGAAGCTGCTTGCCTCGAAGCCGAAGGCGGCGGTAGCCCTTCAGATCGCCATGACCGTCCTCGCTCTCGCGACCGTCGTCACGAGATTCACGAGCGGCGTCCACTGGTTCACCGACATCATCGGCGGAGTGATCCTTTCGGCGCTTCTGCTGTCGCTCTACTCTCTCGTTGGGTACGCGCTCGGGGAAAGAAGTGCTGAAGAGAGCTGACCGCAGCTCATTTATGACAACAGACGCCTGACCAAGCGACACCGGATAACGAACCAGTGTCGCTTTTTTAACATTTTTTCAAAAAAACGAAACCCTCCGCCTCGGAAATACGACTTGACTTAATGAAAACTTCAGAAAGGAGAATATGATGGAAGAGCGTCATCCCGGTCCGGAAACCGGACAGGACAGGATAATAGGCCTCTTTTTCGGACGCGACGAGCGGGCGATCGAACTGACCGACCGCGCCTACCGGCCGCGTCTGTTCAGGATAGCTATGAATATCACCGGCGACCGCATGACGTCGGAAGAAGTGCTCAACGATTCATATCTCGCTCTCTGGAACAGGATCCCGCCCGAGAGACCCGCCGATCTCGGCGCGTATTCCGCGGTGATAGTCAGGAACATCGCCGTCGACCGGGTGAGAAAAGAGAGCGCGGCGATGAGGAGCGGCACGCTCGCCGAGCTCGCCGAAGCGCTTCCCGATTCCGCCTGCGACGGGGTCGACGCAGCCGAACTCGCGGGCCTGATCGCCGGCTTTCTCCGCACTCAGAAGAAAAAAGCGAGGATCGCGTTTATAGTCAGGTATTTTGAGGAGGAAACTCTTGAAGGAGTCGCCGCGCGCACCGGAATGACGGTCCCCGCGGTCAAGTCGAGCCTTTTCCGCACGAGAGAAAAGCTTCGGGAGTTTCTGAAGAAAGAGGGGTATGAATTATGAAGAAAAAAACAGACAGGATCAGCGACGCCCTGGGCCGGCTTCCGCTCGATCTGATAAAAGAAAGCGCGGAATATGACGCCGCGGCGGTCCGCGCCAGGCGTCTGCGCGTATCCGTCATCGTCGCCGCCGCACTGCTGGTCGCCGTCGCGGTCCCATTCGGCATCCTCCTTTCCCGCGGAGGAAGCGGCACAGATCCGGTCGGGACGGGCGAGGTCTCGACTGCGAACTTCCTGAGCGGCGATACGACCGCTCCCGGAACGTCTGAAACACTGCCGGGAACGTCGGAAACACTGCCGCCTGACGTCACGACCGATGTCCCGGATACCGGGACAGAGCCCGCCGCTCCGGCTGTGATCGAGAATCCGACCGGCCCCTCCTTCGGCGGAGGGATGACAACGCTCTCTGCTGAGATACCCGCCGAGCTTGCGTCGCTTACTATGAGCGCCGAAGGAGGCGATTCAAAGATAGTTCCGGTCGACTCTTCCTTTATTGTAAGGACCGCGCAGCCGACCACCGCGGCGGTGATCGCCTCCAACCTTTCGGTCAGTCCGGCGACGCCGCTCTCGATAACGAAGCTGTCGGACACCGAATACCGTCTAACTCCCGCTTCGGGGGATCTGACCCCGGGAAAGATATACCGCTTTACTCTCGGCGATCCCGACGATCCCGCCGCGACCTTTTCTTTTCAGACCGAAAAAGCCCTGGCGGTCTCGGGAATGCTGCCCGCCGACGGTTCGGGCATCGTCCCGCTCAACACCGGGATCGAGGTCTCGTTCACAGAGGCGATCGATCCTGACGACGCCGGGGACGCCTTTTCTCTGTCTCCTGCGGTCAAGGGAAGATATATGCTCTACCCCGACGGGAGGACTGTCGCGTTCATACCCGAGGAACCGCTCTCTTACGGGACTCCGTATACCGTGACTGTCCGCGAGGGCATCAGGTCGGTCTCGGGAAAAACGCTTGCCGAAGGAAAAAAGGCGCGGTTTATGACTCTGACCCGGGAAGAGGAGAAGCTTGAGGCGGAGTACGACGAGCCGAACGGATTCTTTTATTACTTCATAGACGCCACGTCAAACTCCGGTGTCGGAGGCGGATTGTATTCCCCCGGAAGCGCGGTCACCATAAAATTCAATATCAACGCATTCGCATCCGCCGGAAGCAGGATCGAATATGATGCCGTGTGCGATCTTTACGCCTGCCCTTCCGCTGCGGCAGCAGCGGCATTCCGGCTGGAAGCCGATCAGGACAGATTTGAAACCGATCCCGGGACTTTTATGTCATCATTTGCTTTTATCGGCAGTTATTCCTGTATTCCAAACGATGAATACAGCAGCAGGTTTACCGTGGATCTGGGCAGCGCTCTTCCGCGCGGAATATACGTCGGACTGATCCGTGTGAAATCGACCCTGTCCGACGGCAGCGAGCTGACCGACTACACCTTCGTTATGTTTCAGATCACCGATCTCAGGGCATGGACGGTCAGTGACGAAAGCAATACATATTTTTGGCTCAACAGAGCCTACACCGGACCCGAAGCCGGCGCGAAGATCACGGCGGTCGTCATGAAGGACGGCGAGCTGTCCACCTCTTCTTCTTCGTTGACGGGGGAGGACGGTCTTGCCCGGATCGACAATCCCTCCGGCATTTACACCCGGATCCTGATCGCCGAATCGGGGGAGGACTGCCTGCTCATACAGTCAGACCGTTCCGAGACTCCGGATGAGACACAGGGTTATTACGGAGCCGTATATACCGACAGAGAGACATACTTTTCGACCGACACCGTCAGCTTCAGCGGTTTCATTGCCGAAGCGAACGGGGGGCCTCTTCCCGGGAAGATCTTTGTGACGATGGGGTACTCGGCGCTGGACACCTCCGTCGAGGTTGACGAAACCGGCTTTTTCACAGGGAGCATATCCTTTGAGGACTTCGGTTCCGGCTATATCTGGCTCAGATTCACCGACGAAGACGGCCGTGTCATTTTCAACAAGTTTGTCGATACGACCGAGGAGCCCAAGCCCAGGATCTCGGCATCGATCGGTTTTGACAGATCATATTACAAAAAAGGCGATACGGTCAACGCCGTTCTGAAGGCGGGATTCTTTGACGGCACCCCTGTCGAGGGGATCGAGTTTATTTACTATCTGAGTCCTTTCGGAATAAGCGGATCCGGCAGGACCGACGAAAGAGGAGAGATACATATTTCTTTCGCCGCAAAAAAGGTCAGCGCATCTTCCACCGACGCGGTTACAATAACCGTCACCGCCATTCTCACGGGAACCGAACTTCAGGAGCTGACTGTCAGCGCCTCGGTCCCGTATTATCATTCGGATTATCTGTTCAAAAGCAGCATGACTGATGAGGGTATGCTTATCGAGCTGAATCTCCGCGATCTTTCGGCGCTTGAGACGGTCGAAGGCCTTTCGAAGGCGGAAATCGACGCTCTCTCCGCAGGAGATCCGGTTGACGAAAAGTCGGTTCAGTATACCGTAATGAGAAACAGGGTGAAAAGGACAAAAGAGACGAGATACGACACATACGGCAAGATCACCTATTCGGGCTGGAAATACGAAGTGGTGCGCTCGGTCGAAAAGACCGGGACCGCCGAATTTTCCGGCGGCAGGATACTGATTTCCCGTGTAAGCACCGGCGATCCCGACGTCTGGTTTACCGTTACAGTCACTTTTTCCGATAACACTTCCCCGTCCTCGGGAGTGCACGACTTCAATCAATACGAGGTTTCGGCCGACTGCACCGTACGTACCGGAAATTCCGGAAAACAGCCTGTCGGAGACAGCAGTTTTTCAAGCTCAAAAGGAACATTATATCCCGAGATAGTCCTGAACGGAAGAAGCTTCGTCTGCGGAGACACTGTCAGCGCTGAGATCTTCCTCGCGGGAGAAAAGATCAACGCACTTATATTCGTTATCTCCACAAAGATAGAATTCGCGGCCTGCTCCGACGGAATTTCCTTTGAGTTTACCCCCGAAATGTGTCAGGGAGGAAGTGTCCGGGCGATCTGCTACAATGCCGAGTCGAACTCATTCGGCTGGACACAGAGAGGCTTCGGTTTCAATTTCGAAAGCAATCTGCTCGAGCCTGAGATAGAGACCGACAAAACAGAATACCGTCCCGGAGAGACGGCGACGGTCGAAATCAGTGTCCCGGGGCTCGGAGAAGGGACCGTCATCGTCAGCATCGTTGACGAGGCCTGCTTCGCGCTCAAGGATCAGAAGATCGATCCGCTGTCTTACCGGAGTATGGTATCGAAAAGTGACAGAGTTTACATAGGCAATCAAAACGCCCCGGGGATCGACTTCATCAGCAGAAACAATTATCTGTCAAAGAGATGGATGTCGTACAAATTTCCGCCGGGAATGGGCGGCGATATGCCGTCGTACACCGGAGACTGGAGTCCGGCAGGCTCTTCCGACGCACCCTACGTCAGAAAGGATTTCCTTGACAACCCCGTCTTCGCGACTCTGAAGACCGACGCCGAAGGCAGGGCGACGCTCTCCTTCACCGTGCCCGACAATATCACTTCCTGGAGGATCACCGTTATCGCCGTCGGGACCGGCGGGGGTATTTCCGAGCTGAAGACCGGCTCGGCTGTGTCGAATACGGTTTGTACGCTTCCCTTCTTCATCGATCCGGACTGCTGTCAGAAGTATGTCGAGGGCGACACCGTGACCGCCGGACTTCGCGCCTACGGAAAGGCGGCTGAAGGAGAGGTTACCTACCGCGGATATCTTGTCGGAGAGTCTGGCGAGACCGCCGGCATGATCGAGACGGTCGCCGACTGCGGCGAGAAGACCTGGCTGTGCTTTGAAGGGGTAAAGGAAGGCAGATACAAGCTTACCGTATACGCCTACTGCGGAAGATATTCCGACGCCTGCGAGTATGAGTTTGACGTCGTGAAGACCGCGGCTGCCGCCGATGTCACAAAGATCCTGACAGCCGAAGAACTTAAGGATCTCAAGCCGGCATATTATCCGGTCAGACTTACCGTTTCGGAGGACACCGGGGAGCTTCTGCTCTTCGAACAGATCCGCAATTATCTGTCCGCCGCGAGAGGAAGCTCCAGGACCGACGAATACGCCGCGCGGCTTGCGGCTCTATCGGCTTCCGACCTCTTTTACGGGGGGAATACGGCCGACAGACGCGAGCTCCTTATCGAAGAGATCTTCAAGCGCTACAATTTCGGAGATGCCGCGTTCAGGCTTCTGCCCTATTCCGAAGGGGATTCGGCGCTGACAGCCGGACTCATGCAGCTGGGGATCATTACCGACGGCAGCATCCTGAAGTCGCTGATCAACAGTTGCTATGCCTCGGTCTCGTCTTCGGTGCAGCTGTCCCCCGAGGAGCTCTGCCGTACTCTGGCGATCCTTGCCTCGGCCGGGGAGCCGGTCATGGACATCCTTCAGAGGGTCGAAGCGGGTTCGGAAGGCTTTTCTGACGAGGCAAAGCTCTGGCTTGCGCTGGGCTTCTGTTCCGCGGGAGATCATGACGGCGCCCGCCGGTTATATTCGGCGGTGAGAAAGGCCTCGGCGACCGAAAACGCCGAATACCGCACTCTCGGATTCGGAAGCGGAAGCGTTACCGAGAGGGTGAGAGTCTCGTCGGTCGCGCTGCTCTGCGCCTCTGTGACCGATCGTGAAGACGCCGCGATGATAGCGCGCTGGCTGCTTGAAAACCGGACCGACACCGAATCCCCGCGGATCGCCCTCGCCGCCTTCCTGCTCCGCTGCAGGCCTGCGGAGGGGCAGAAAGGGATCGAGTTCGAGTATTCTCTCGGAGAAGAAAAAGCAAAGATCAGACTTGATCCCGGACAGTCCTGGACCTTCGTCCTCTGCCGCGAGGATCTTGAGAGACTGGAACTGTCCCTGCCCGAAAACGCCCTGCTTCTCGCGAACTACCGGGGAGAGCTTGAAGGATCCGAGTCCTCCGGCAGCGGAAGATTCACGATAGAAAAAACATATGAGGCGACCGAAGAGGGCTTCTGCCTGGTGACGCTGACGCTTTCGGGAAAATCGACCAGGACTTATGAATCCTTTGAGATCTACGATCTCATTCCGTCTGGCGCGAGGTTCTTCTCGGTGGAGATCCGGGACGGAAACAGGCTGTCCGATGTATCGAACACTTCGGGTCAGAACATCTCCTGCTTCGTAACGGTGAAATATCCGCACGACGAGATCGAGGGGATCGCCCAGGCCCAGGGGGACATCGTCACCGACTGCCCCGAATACGAATTCAGCGTCAGGATCGGATACGTCATCCGTGCCGCGCTTCAGGGCGATTTCATCGCCGAAAGCGCGTGGGCGGAGAACACCGATACCGGCGAGCGCGCAATGAGCGGAAGGAGCCTGCTCACGATCGGCAGCGGCGGCGTCTGGAGCACATCCGCACTGCCGGAAGCTCAGTGAGAGAATAAGAATAAACAGAGACCCGCACGGGCGGGATACTCCGGTATCCCTGCCTGATGCGGGTCTTTGCATATCTTACAAAACTGCCGTGGACAAGAAGGGTATGAACCGCGGCGGGGCCACCCGGTTTATCGGCGGCCCCCGCTGCGATTTTCAGGCTGCGGATCCTGTCATGAGCCCGGGCTTTGTTCTTTTTTCCCAGTCCGCAGATCCTCCTCGGCGGGAACGTCGGGCAGATCGATCAGATAGGGAGCCGGGATCCTCGCCGCCTCCTCCGCGTGTCTGGCGGTATGGTCCATCCATCCGGTGCCGAAGTCCTTGATCTTCGCCGCCTTTTTCTTTTTCTCTTTCTCTTTCTCTTTATCCGGGACCTTGCCGACGTCGGATGCGTAGTAGGCGTCAAGCTTTTCCTTCATCGCCGCGATCCGCGGGTCGGCCGCGTCGTAGAGGTCGTCGATCTCGGGGCGCGCGTTGAAATAGCGGTATCTCTTCTCCGCCGCGCTGTAGATCAGCTTGTCGTCCTTCCCCGCGATCATATATGAGCCGTCGCCTTTGTGGCTGTATTGCGAAAAGACGAATTCGCGCTCTGTGTCCGAGAAGAGATCGATCCCGTCAAACTCGTCATCCGCGTATCCTATCCCTTCGAGCGACATGAGCGTCGGCGCGACGTCGACGAGCGAGCAGAGGTCGTCCCGCCTGCAGGGCGCTGTTCCTGGGATCTTCATCATCAGCGGCACGTGGACCGCGGGCTCGAGCATCGATCTCTTTCCGAAGTTCGAGTAGTCGCCGAGGAACTCGCCGTGATCGGATGAAAAGACGATGACGGTGTCGTCATATAATCCCTTTTTCTTCAGCGCTGATATGATCCTGCCGACCTGGTAGTCGACGAAGGAAACGCAGGCGTAGTAGTAGTTCTTCAGCCGTTTTGCCGCCTTTTCGGTGATG
>ONVJ01000016.1 GCA_900321265.1 uncultured Eubacteriales bacterium | reverse complement strand
CAATTCTCGAGCAGAATCTGCGGTATCCTGTCCGCAGATTCTGCGGGGGTGTTAAAAAAGTCGGACTTTTTTAACACCCCCTTTTTTGCTTCGGTGTGCGCTGATCAGGGCGTCAGCCCTGGTTCTTTGCTATCTTGGCAAAGTTGTCAAGTTCCTTCTTTGCCGGGTTCTTGATCTTTTCGTAAGAGGTCAGGTAATTCTCCTGATCCCCGATCATGGAGTTGCGGAGGATGTCGGAGGTCCCTCCGGGATTGAAGACGCTGACGAAGTCGAAGGAAAGATTCTCAAAGATGATGTCGAGAGTCTTCCAGTTGTCGGCGTCGCGGGAGATCTTGCCGCGCAGCGTGATCTCATATACCGCGGGGACGATGATGTCGTAGGAATATACCGCCATCGTCTCCATGATCAGCCCGGTGTCGTCGAGGTTCTCAGTGTTCGTGGCGGGGATCCCGATGCCGGAGGGCAGCCATGTGTTGCAGGTCGAGAGATAGCGCTCCTGGTCGGCGGAAGCCTTCGGGCAGGGGATGACGGCGAAGTCGTCCTCCATGTCCCGCATCAGCAGGACGCCGAGCACGGTGTCGTCCATGAAGAGAGCGTGGCCGGGATGGAAGATGTTGAGGTCGTCGTCGCGCTTGCCGCCGGGATTTGACAGCACGACCGAGCGGTTGCCGAAGAGCGACGAGCACTTGTCGACGAGATTCACGAATTCCTCGTCGCCGACAGCGAGCCGGTATTCGCCGTCCTCGAACTTGCGAGCCTCAAGGCCCGCGCCGACATAGAGCGCGTTGCCGAAGGTCGGATCGACGATGAGTCCCCAGAAGTCGTTTTCGGTGAGGACGTTGTCTCCGTCAAGATCGTGGGTGACGCCCTGCATCATCTCCGAGAGCTTGTCGATCGTCCAGCGTCCCTCGAGCACGACCCTGTAGGGATCCTCGAGATTGTAGTCCTTGGCGATCTTCAGGTTCGCCATCATGACGATCGGGGTCTGATAGAGCTGAGGCGACATCGGACCGGTGGTGAAATAGAGCTTGCCGTACATCTCCATGTTCTTCGTCATCGACTCGTTCCAGTAGCAGCTGTCGAGCGTCAGATGCGGGACGGTGGTCAGATCGAGAAGATTGCCGGCGGTGGTCAGCGTGTTGAAGCCGTCCGAGAGGGAGGTCATCACGAGGTCGTAGGGATTGTCGTTGGTGCGGGCGGCGGCCTGAACGGCGCTTATGACCTTCTTGCGGTCGCTTTCGGCCACGTATTTGAGCTTGATGTTGAGCCTTTCCTCGACCGCGAAGTCGCGGCTCTGGATCGCCTCGTTGATGGTATCGCCGGCCTTCTCCTCCATATAGAAGTTCTGCCGTTCGGCATTGCTCTGCCCGATCACGGTGAATTCTCTTTCGCCCAGATCGCGCTTTTCAAGCGTGTCGATATACAGCGTTTCCGGGACGGTCGCGGGAGCTTCGGTCAGGGTAGAGTTGTCCGCTCCGGTTCCCGAGCCGTCGGAGGATCCTGGCTCTCCGCAGCCCGCGAAGGCGGCGAGGACCATGATCGCGGTCAGCGCGAAGCAGAGGAATTGTGTAAAATTTTTCATTTGAAATATTCCTTTCACTGCGGTTTTACATAATTATTATAATAGCAGAAAAATATAAAGTCAAGATTTTTTTCCGGATGACGGTGAAAAAAAGAAGGACGGCGGATGTTCTCCGAAGGCAGCGGAGGTCCACGTCCGAAGCGGCGGACATGCCGGACGTCACCGAAAAGAAAGGGGCGGCGGGACAATAATTCCGAAAAGCCGGTTAAATCATTTGCACTGATATGGATTTTATGATATAATTAAATGATTACAGACTGCGGAACCCCGGGATCATTCCGGCGGCCCGCGGAACCGGAAAAGGCAGGCTTTTGAGAAGATGAAAGAGATCGGATACTACAACGGAAAGACGGGCCCTCTCGGTGAGATGACTGTCCCGATGAACGACAGGGTGTGTTATTTTGGCGACGGCGTCTACGACGTCGCGCTGGCGCCGGGCCGGGTGCCCTACCTCTTTGACCGTCACATCGACAGATTCTTTACCTCCGCCGCGCTCATCAGGATTGACATGCCTCTTGACAGGGATGAGCTCAAAAAACTGATCTTCGAGCTGATCGGCATGGCGGACGACGACGATCTTCTCGTCT
>ONVJ01000145.1 GCA_900321265.1 uncultured Eubacteriales bacterium | reverse complement strand
GCGGCCGTCCCTGGGTATGTAGCGCTCCCAGCTGAGCGCGCGGCAGCCCTCGAAGAGCTCTTCGAAAGTCCGGGCGGGGAAGGGCTCTCCCGCAAGGATGAAGACCCTTTCGGCGGTCCTGAGGCCTATGTTCGCGCGGCAGATATCGATCGCACTGCCTCTGAACCTCACCCTGCCGTCGATCGTCGAAACCCGCTCGAGGCCGAGAGCGTCGATCTCGGTTCCCAGGAGCTTTTCAAGTCCGAAAAGGCAGGTCGCGACAAGCTCGTATTTTTCAGTGTCAATATTATTTATCCGGTCGGGCATGAAGCATCTCCGATCTGTTTTTTTTATATAATATCATATCGGGCAGCAGTTTGTCAACAACCCCTTTTCTATAATTGCCCGGAGGAATCCCGAATCCGCAGACAGCATATCCCGATTTTTCCTAACGCGGGTATTATACCCCGTTCGTCAGGCTGTCCCGGATTACCCGGTCAGCCGATTGAAAATGGGGATCAGTGAACGACAGCGGAGATTACCGGATCTCACCGCCGGCGAATCAAGTTTGAGTTCAATGCTTTAAACACTTCTGTGTGCAATGAAATTTCAAAAAAAACATTGAATTATACCGCTTCATATGATATAATATAATAGTTTTATTTTTATTGAAACATATCTTTGATCTCTTAAAGGTTGGTCCCGGTAATGAAAACAGCCGCCAGAAAAACTCTGAAGCTTACAGCAGTTCTGCTGGTCATCATTTTTATATTCCTGCATCTTGCCGCCTGCAATCCCGCAAAGCCGGACGAGACCACCTCACCCGAGGCCACGGCCGCTCCCGAAGCCCCGAAGATCGATTTTTCGTCAGCCGATCTCGCCTATAAGGTCGTGAGGCCGGACAAGGCTTCAGACCTGCTGGTCACGGCATTCACTCAGCTTATGAGAGACCTGAGGGAAAAATGGTCCTCCTCTCTCACCGCCGACACAGACTGGCTCGCTCCGAACAAAGAACCTTATGAGTACGAGATACTGGTGGGAAATACATCACGCACAGAGACTGCCGAGGCGCTTTCGGACATTTCCCACACCGATTATACGATCCGCATCGTCGGAAACAAACTCGTCATCGCCGGCTGGAACGAGGATGCGACGATCGAGGCTGTAAAATACTTCACCGAGAACATCCTTCCGCAAGGTCCTGTGCTCTCAACCGACATTCTTTACACCTCGGGACTTGAATATCCTATTAAATCGATCGAGATCAACGGCAAGCCCCTTGGAGATTATTCGGTCATCTATTCCGGAGGCAGCGCTTATTCCTCCGCTGCCGATTCTCTTATCTCATGGATAGAAAAGAACGCCGGCTATTCCCTGAACAAGTTATCTGCGGCATCATCCGCCGGAAGCACCGACATCATAGAGATATCGGGAGTGGGCAGGGACGGCTCGAAGCTCGGCTGGGACGACTGCGAGATCTATTTTGCCGACGGCAGGCTCTGCCTTGCCGCGGGCTCCCGCCGTACTGCCGAGATGATCGTCAGCACCTTTGAGGGTTATATTTTGAATGGAGGGGAGAAAAAGGTCAGCCTGACCTTCTCGGGTCCCGAAACGCTCTTCTCATTCTCAATGCCCGACAGAGACGCCTATATCGCCGATCCCTCTCTGATGCCCGTCCACTGGAATGGGCTCTGGGAGCCCTCCGAGCGGATGCTCGACTGGGACGGCAAGGTCGCCGCCCTCATGTGCACCGACAAGGACCACCTGTTCACCGTCGCGCACAGAGGCGACTTCCTCTATTATCCCGAGAACTCGATCGAATCAATGATAAGCGTCTGGAAGATGGGCGGCGACTGCGTGGAGATCGATATCCACTATACGAAGGACGGGATACCGGTCGTTATCCACGACGCGACCCTGAACCGCACCACCGATTTCTCATCGAAGGCCGGGAAGGACGGACTGCCCTCTTCCGCCAATGTATCCGACTGGACCCTCGAACAGATCCGCAAACTCAGACTTCTCGACGGCAAGGGCGGGACAAGTGCCGAAGTGACTCCTTACCTGCTTCCCACCCTCGAAGAGGCGCTCATCGCCGCGAAGGGAAGATTCTTCATCGTTCTCGATAAGCAGGCGGAATGGAGATACGCGGATATCCCGGGCATCCAGCCGAAATCCGCCGAGAGGTACATCTACCCGCTGATGAAGTCGACCGGCAATTTCGAATCGGTGCTGATCTCCTACGGGACGGTAGACACCTCCCAGGAAGGGACGCTCGACGCTTCAGAGGCCTTAAAGATCCAGAAATACTTTTACGACAACGACGGACAGAAGACATATTTCTACCTGAGAGGATGGACCGGAAGAGGAACCGCCGAGCCTTACGCCCAGATACTTGCGAAAAGCACGCTGACGAACTCCGCGGTGCTGGTAAACGGAGCCTTCGATCCCACGAATTCGAGCGTTCTTAACACGATCAAATCGCTTTGCAAAAAATACCCCGGCACCCTCTTCGGCGGGTGGACGATCGATACGAACGGATATGACTGCGAACAGTACTGGGAGGTCATGTACAGCGCCGGGATGCGCTCGATCATGACGAACGACATGTTCGCTCTCGTACAGTACGCCGCGACGAAGCTCAAATAACCGACCGCTCGCCTTTCGAACCCGGAACATCTCTGAGTATTTTCCGATCCGGAACCAAATAATTCAAGGAGATCTCTGATCAATGCTTCCCGAAATATTCAAGTCATATCCTTCGGTCTACGCCGTGGGGGACAGGTATATCATCACCGTCATCGTAAACAGTAACTGCGTGATGTGGGTAGAGACCGGGGGCAGATGCTTCTATGACCATTCCAACGGGATACTCCGTTCAGCATCGCTCACACACAAATGCGAGCTTCCCATGGCGGTGCTCGACGAAGCCCGCAGCTACCGGGTCTGCTGGCGTGTTATTAACGAGAGAAAGCCCTATTTCTCAGACCTGGGAGAGATCGAGACCGCAGATTTCAACTTTCGCCCCTGCATCGGGAAAGAGAGGATCAATATCTACCACGTCGCCGACGCCCACAACCGGGTCGACGGGCCGGTCAGCGCAGCTTCCTTCTTCGGCGACGACCTTGATCTTCTCATACTGAACGGGGACATCCCGAACCACAGCGGCAAACTTGAATACTTTGATACTATTCACATGATCGCCGGATCGGTCACGAAGGGCGAGCTTCCGGTGATCTTCTCCCGCGGAAACCACGACACCCGAGGGATTTACGCTGAAAACATTGCCGACCATACTCCGACCGACAACGGAAGATCATATTTCACCGTCAGGCTCGGAAACATCTGGGCGGTCGTTCTCGACTGCGCGGAAGACAAGCCCGACACGAATCCCGAATACGGTCACACGATATGCTGCCATGAATTCAGGATCGAGGAAACCGAATTCCTGAAAAAGATCGCTGAAAGTCCGGAAACAGAATACGCGGCTCCCGGCGTGAAATACCGCCTCGTGATAGTACACAATCCATTCTGCGAACCGAGAAGGTCTCCCTTCGACATAGAGCAGGACACCTACGCCGGATGGGCGAAGATCCTCGGTGACAGTATAAAGCCGGATCTTATGATCTCGGGACACATACACAGATGCTACGTCACTATGCCGGGAGACGACAGGGATCTGCTGGGTCTGCCCTGTCCCTGCATCGTAGCATCAGCCCTCTCCGCCGACGACAAGAGCTGGTACAGAGGAGGGGCGATAGTCCTTTCGGGCGACAGCTGCTCGGTGAGATTCACCGACTCGGCTCATGAATCCTCCGAAGAGACAGTCATAAAACTCAAATAACAGACCTCTGCGACAAAAACGAAAACAAATCCTTTTTGAAAGGAACTGGTGATATGGAACCCGGAAAGACCGCCGAAGGTTCTCTCGAACTGATACTCGAGGCCGAAAAGAAGGCCGAAACGATCCGCTCCTCAGCTGTTGAAGCGGCAAAGGATCTGGTCGCCGAGGCGTCGGAGAAGAACAAAAAAAGAGTCGCCGACGGCATTGCCGCGGCAGAAGCCGAAAAGCGCGAAAAGCTTGAGGCATTCAGACGCGAAGCCGACAGGATGATCGAAAACGAACTGAAAAGCGCCAGGGCAGACGCCGACAGAGTCGCGCAGAGATCGGCAAAGCATATGCCCGACGCAGTACGCGCGATCTGCTGGAAGATGGTGGGGGAACCCTGAGCTTGTTCGCGCATCCGAAAACCGATACTCTGTCTGATTTTTTTACAGGATAGTTAAAAATGGCAATCGTCAGGATGAAAAAACTCGAGATCTGGACGCTCGAGCAGTTCTCCGCGGACCTGTCAAGGGAGCTCGTGAAAAAGAGATGCGTCGACGTCGACGTCGTCCCTCTTACCGAGGGAAAGACCTCGAGATACGACCTCTCATCCGAGCTGCGGAGATATGAAAAGGAAAGGGATGCCGCCGCTTCGGCGATCTCGGCTGTCACGCCCTATTTCAACGGCAAAGCCCCGCTTTTCAAAAAGAAGAAGAGAATAGATATCACCGAATACACCGATTCGGATGACGCGAAAGCCGCGCTTTCGGCTGCTGAAAAGGTCAACGCGACAGTCTCCGCCATGGAGTCTCTGAGGGCGGATCTGAAGTCGGTGGAGACCGAGATCATGTCGGTATCGCCATGGAAGGAGCTACCTCTGCCCCTTTCGGGTGTTAAGACCGCGACATCGGTATCCCTTATAGGTTCGGTGCCCTCACCGGTCGGCGACAGTCAGATCGAGGAGAAGCTCGGCGAAACCGCAGCTGCCTTCTCGCAGATCGGATCGACATCGCAGTCAAGGCAGCTGCTCTTCTATGTCATGGGGGATTCTCCCGATTCCGTGATCAGGAAGCTCTCGCCTCTCGGTTTTTCCGCCGCGGATTTTTCGGGCATCGATATGAAGGCCTCTCTCTATCTTGAGAAGCTCGTCTCCAAAAAAGAGGAGCTTGAAGGCCGGATATCCGAGTGTGAAAAGACTCTCGCGGAGAACGCCGCATTCAAAGACAGCTTCGAGCTGCTCTGGGACGTGGCGGGAACCCGCGTTGCTGAGACCGAGATAGCCGGGAGACTTGCATGCACCGGAGAGTGCGTGATGCTCTCGGGATGGGTCCCGGAGAAAAAGGCGGATGAAATCGCAGCCCTGCTGTCCGACTCGAAATGCGCATATGAGATATCCGATCCCGGCCCCGACGACGACGTACCTGTGCTCCTTGAAAACAACCGCTTCGCCCGGAACTTCGAATGGGTAATCGGGATGTATTCGCTTCCGAAATACGGAAGCTACGATCCGACATTCATTATGTCGATCTGCTATTCGGTGCTCTTTTCGATGATGTTTTCCGACGTCGGATACGGCATCCTGATGATGCTGGGAGGATTTTTGCTGCCGGCGATCATGGGACTTGAGGAAAAGACCGCGAGGGCCTTCCGGATGTTCGGCATCTGCGGGATATTCTGCGCGGTGTCGGGCGTGCTTTTCGGAGGATATTTCGGCGATCTTCCCCTCGCCATAATGCGCTTTGCGAACCCCGACGCCGAGCTGCCGAAGACGCTGGCGATCATCGTCGATCCGGTGCTCGAGCCGATGACGTTCATGATAATCGGACTTGTCGTGGGCTTCTGTCATCTTGTGACCGGCCAGGCGATCAAATTCGCCCTCGTATGGAAGGAATCGCCCTTCGACGCGATCTGCGACTACGCCTTCTACTGGGTGATCTACGCCGGAATAATCATCAAGATCCTCATTCCCGGAAACGCCGGACTCATCGTCGCCGGCGTCGGCGCGGCGGCGGTGATACTTACCGCCGGAAGAAAAGAGAAGAAGCTTATAATGAAGCCGCTCAAGGGATTCCTCGGGCTTTACGGACTTGTAAACTTCGGATCCGACATCATCTCCTACGCGAGGATACTCGCCATCGCCCTCTCGGGAACCGTGCTCGCGCAGGTTTTCAACATCCTGGCGACATACAGCAGATCGCCGG
>ONVJ01000203.1 GCA_900321265.1 uncultured Eubacteriales bacterium | reverse complement strand
TATAAAGAGAGAGGAAAGATAAAATGAAACAGAACAGTGCGATAAAGAAAACCTTCGGCCTTCTCCTCGCGGGGATCCTCCTGCTCCCGCTGATATCGGCCTGCGGAGGCCCGGGAGGCGAAGCCGGAGGGACGTCCGCCGGCGAGGGCGCGAGCTCGGCGGCGCCGGCGGACACGTCCGCCGGAACGCAGGCCGGAACGCAGGCGGAAACCGCGGAGGAAACGACGGCGGAGACCGCGGCGAAGGAGCTCGAGCCCAGAGACAGGAGCTCGACATACAACGTCCTCTTTATCGGCAACAGCTTCAGCTATTACAACGACATGAACAAGGAGAACGGCATCTTCGCGATGATCGCGAGGAAAGCCGGCTACACCGGCGTAAAGGTGTCGGCTGTATACAAGGGCGGATACTATCTGCGCCAGTTCCTCGACAAGACCGACTCCTACGGGGCCGAGGTCCTTGAGAAGCTGAATTCATCGGTAAAGTACGACATCGTCGTGATTCAGGAGCAGAGCGCGAACCCGATAAACAACCCGGGAGACTTCTACGACTCCTGCCGCGAGTTCAAGAAGCTCGTCGACAAAAACGGAGGCGAGCTCTGGCTCTACTCGACCTGGGGCTACAAGACCGGACATTCCGACCTGTCGAAATACGGGAAATCGACCGCCGACATGGAGATGAAGCTCCGCGCCGCCTACCGGGCGATCGCGGACGAGCTGGGCGTCGGCATGATATACGCCGGAGCCGCGATGACGAAGAGCTTCGCGGACAACCGATCGATCGATCTCTACAACTCCGACCTCAAGCATCCCTCGCCGGCGGGAAGCTACCTCATCGCCTGGACCATCTTCGGGACGGTCTTCGGCGTCGATCCCGCGGAGCTGACCTTCGACGGGACCATGACGGCGGAGAACGCGGCCGCGCTGAGATCTGTCGCATCCTACATAGTGAAAAACGGCGCGGAGGTCGATCCCTCCTACGCGACTGCGTCTGCCGGCGTTCACGCGCCGGTGTCGGATACCCCGGTCACAGGACTCGTCGACTCCTCAAAGACGGTCCAGCTGACCTCCCTTCCCTCCGACCCGATCGTCTCGCTCATACACCGTGACGAGGCGAACACCGGAGACGGCTGGATGACATACAAGTCGAAGTCAGGGACCTTCTCTGGGATCAGAGGCGACCGCGACGCGATCGCGTCGACCGCCTACAGCTCGGTCAGGGGCGGGCTCACCGCCGAGCAGAAGGCGGACATCGCCGACATCGGCTACGGCGTGTCGGTCATAGGCATCGAGTATATGGACGCCACCAAAAAGGGCACCAACTTCTCAAGCTCCGCCGGCACCTGGACGTCGGTGGGCAACCTCGTCAACGGACACTGGGGGACCTCCTACATGGCCGCGATGTTCTTTGACATGAACAAATACAACGAAAAGGGCGAGACGGTCGAAGGCGGCCCCTACACCGCGCTGATCACCCTGAATTTCGGACAGACCGTCGAATTTGAGGCGATCGGATACTTTTCGGGCACGACTCGCGGATTCGCGCAGGCGCAGGACGTATACGTGAGCGACAACGGGACCGACTGGACGAAGGTCGAGAGCGCCTGCTACGACGTCGCCGGGACAACGCTCACGAGTCTGAGCACGAGTTCGCATCCCGACCCCTGGAACAACAACACGGCGACAGTCTTCTGCGCCTTCTCGATGGGAAGGATAAGCGGGAAATACATCCGCATCGGCATCATCCGCGGCGGCGAGATCGGCGACAACAACACCGGCCTCTCGGAGATCAACACGCGCGAGATCGCCGTTTTCGGAAAAGCGAAACAATGAGGAGAACGACATGAAGATATCGAACATGAATGTCCCCGGGTGCCCGCTCCCCGAGATAAAGAGCTTCCCCAACAGGCTGTCTGAGGGGATCAGATGCCGCGATCCCTTCATTCTTCCCACCGAAAACGCATACTACCTCTACCGGTCGGCCGGAAAGAGGGGCGTCGAGGCCCTCGTCAGCCTTGATCTTGAGAACTGGTCTGAACCTTTTTTGGTATATGAAAAGCCGGAGGACCACCCCGGCACGAAGGATTTCTTCTGGGCGCCCGAGTGCCATTACTACAAGGGGAACTACTATATTTTCACGTCGGTCTACAACGGAAACGTCGGCCACCGGACGATATCCGCCTACCGGTCGGCATCGCCCCTCGGGCCCTTCGAGAACATCTCCGGGAAAAGCCTCTCGCCTCTCGACCGCGACAGCATCGACGGGACGCTCTACGTCGACGGAGAAGGTCAGCCCTGGCTCGTCTTCGTCCACGAGTGGACCTGCATGCCCGATCATATCGGCGCGATGGCGACGGCAAAGCTGTCGGACGATCTGTCGCGTCTGGTATCCGAGCCGGTCGATCTCTTCTTCGCGAACGAGCCCGACTGGACCGGACAGGGCGTGACCGACGGCCCCTTCATCGGCATCACCGACGCCGGAGCGATGATAATGACCTGGTCGAACTTCATCCCGGATCACTACCGCTGCGGCTACGCGATCGGCGTTTCGCACTCTGAATCGGGAAAGATCACCGGGCCCTGGACGCACGAAAAGAAGGAGATCTACAGCATCGGTCTCCGCCCGGACTACAGGTACGACGGCGGTCACGCGATGATGTTCTACGGCCGCGACGGCATCCTGAGGATGGTCTTCCACTCCCCCAACTCGAGCTCCGAGACCTACGAACACGTCAAGATCATGCGCGTCGGGGAACTCCCCGGAACGGTAAGACTGATCTGAAGGCGGGCAATACCTGTTTGACTTGCCGACGGCAGAACACGGCTGACCTCAGTTCATCTGACGTCGTATATGCCGATCGATCAATAAAAGCCTCGACTCTTGCCGGGGCTTTTTTGATCTGGTATAACATACTTTTCA
The DNA here is from genome assembly GCA_900321265.1 of uncultured Eubacteriales bacterium. GTDB lineage: Bacteria > Bacillota > Clostridia > Oscillospirales > CAG-272 > CAG-390. Next base: position 1,028 of record ONVJ01000203.1, on the reverse strand, counting down.
GTTGTTCTTCAAAATCCGTTCCTCAAACCATCTGACGGTTTTTAATTGTTTTATCTATTCTTCTATCGCAGAATCTTTTTATTATGCTCGGGCATTTCCCGATAAAACGTCTCCGCGATGCCTCCGGTCCCTCATTCAGCATTCAAATAAGATGCGTAATAATTCATTGCGTCTTTGACGGAAACCCTTGCTCTGCTATCCAAAGGCAGAAAAGCTCGCGGCAGATTGTGAAACCCGTGAACGTATCTCCATACCGTCCGGCGATAGTTTTTCTTTTTTGAAGCCAAATAATAGGTGCACTCAAAAAGAGATCGACACATAAATACAGCCAACTCATAGTACTCTGAAGAATATGACATATCATCCTTGAGCGCCCCCAGAATCCGGAAAACGATCTGTTGATTAGTTTGCAAATCATTAAGCAGAACTGTGCGTTTCCTTTCGTACAGCAAATCGGAAGCGCTGTACTTTTTCAATGCGAGGGATTTGTTGTATAATTCTTCTGCAAGTGTTGGAATCGGTATTTCCTTCCTGTCAAAACCGGCAGTTCTTCCAAGTCCGTCGCTCATGACTCTTGTTCCTTTCCATACCTCTCCCACAGATCGGACAGATGAAGATCTGCCGCCTTCAGGCTGTCTAAATCCTCTTCCATATATGACCATTCATACTTCTTTTTCGTGAACCCGAACCTCCGGAGCTCCAGATACCAAAAGAAATAGTTGTAATCCTTATACGGCACAAACACGGTCTCCCTAAGCTCGTCGCCGATCAGCTTTCCGACAAAGTATCTGTCGGCGATCCCTTCGTCGTTTCTATAATATCCCAGCAGGAAGATTTCGTCCCCGTCTTTTCCGTTTTCGATACCGGTCAGCATCAGTGATCCATCGGAACCGAGTATCCGGCGCTTCAAAGAATAATCGGCGGTGTCGTAGACGGAGAGTTCTGTGCTGAATTCGTCGATGTGGTGCTCGATATTGTACAGCGTGCTGCCGTCAGACGAAAAGCAGAAGCCTTCATCGTCGGTGCAG
>ONVJ01000026.1 GCA_900321265.1 uncultured Eubacteriales bacterium | reverse complement strand
TACATACTCAAGTGCCTTGTCCGGCTGCCTGGTACCGGTGTGGAAGAGCCCGGTGTTCCAGCAGGCTCTGCTGACCGTCTCGCCGCCTATCCTCAACTCAAGCTTTCTGCCGTCGGTCGAGGAGTCCAGCATGCGGACCGACGTCGGGAAGAGATCCTTCCCTTCGGTGAGAGAAAGACCGTATCTGCGGTTGAAATCCCCGGCGGTAAGAGAGGGACATCTGCTTCTGTCCCAGATGACGGCGGCCGATCTTCCGGGAATGACTATCCCGTCGGTCGGGATCCATTTCGCCTCGGGCGGCATCCTTCCGGTCGCCGTCCAGGGGACGAGCCTGCCTCCCGCGAGAGACACCGGCTGTGTGGAGGAGTTGTAAAGTGTGACATAAGGGTAGGGATTCGACACCTTTTTCCCGTCGACCGTCTCATCCGAACTGTCGGGGAGTATCTCTGCGATCCTCACCGACGACAGCATGACAGATCTTGTCGAAGAAAGCTTCTTTCCGTTTTCGCCGATGCCGGTCAGTATGACCGACAGCCTTCTGTAATGCGGGACCTCGGGGACCAGACAGGAAACGGTGGCACGGCAGTGTCCCTTCAGCTTTCCGATATGGAGAGTCCTGAAGGGCTCGTACTCCCCTTCCCTGAAGCCTCCCTGAGGCGTCAGGTAGAAAGCGACTCTGAGGTCGTTTATCGCAGTCTGACCGGGATTCGACAGCGAGACCGAGGCGGCGACGGTGTCGGTATCGTTGTAGGAAGCGTTGAGGGTGAGCTTCTCGATCTTCGGCGACCGCCTGCCGTTCTTCAGCCTTACCGGAGCTGTAACGCAGTACCTTCCCGCGCCGGTCACCCTGACGTAGTAATAGTCGTAGAGCGGGGGAAGCTCGGGCTCCCACAGAAACTCCCGTCTCACTCCGGCGTTCCTTGAGGCGACCACGATGCCGTCCTCGGCGATTATCTCGACAAGCCCGATCCCGAGCGTGTTCTCTGTCTTTATGTCGATCGAAAAGCGGAGGACGTCGGGATCCTCGATCTCTGATCCCATCCAGGCCCCGTTCAGCCGGTAGAGGATCTTCATCGTTCTGTCGGAGGTCGTATAGGTCCTCCCCGCCTTGAAGGCATCGACGATGTTCTGCCTCGTAAGCGCCGGTGCCAGGACGCAGCCCGTCATCGGCGAGGCGGTGGTCCAGTTCGGTTTGTGATTGTCCTCGTTCGTCACAGGCGAGGCTTTCCAGCCCTTCGAGAGCAGGAGCGAATATTCAAAATCATATGACGGGCCCTTGATCTCGGCCAGCGACATTGCCTTTACGGCCCTGTCCGAAATGAATCCGAACTCCTCGAAGTCCCCCCACGCAACTCCGGGATGGTTGAACATACCGACTCCTTCGGGCCGGTCCGCAAGCCACTCGTAGAGATCGGGGAGGGAGTTTTTGTAGGGATTCTGCAGATAATCCGCCGTATTCAGGACATTGGCATGGCCCCAGTAGCCGTTGAGGTTGTGCCAGGTCATCTCAAAGCCGTAGAGGGCGGCGAATTTTCCCGGCTCGTCGAAGCTGTCTGCGATCTTCAGTCCGCGGGCAAATTTGCTGTCGTCAAGATAATGCGAATGCTCGGTCACGGCGAAGAAATCGACGCCTCCGGTGTCGCGCGCGTATCTGTAGGCGTCCTCCGGCATACCGGTCCCGTCGGAATCGGAGGTGTGAGAATGCACCTCTCCGACATATACCGAAAGCTCCGACATGTCGGAGATCCCGAAATTCACCTTTTTCCCGGTGCGGTTCCCCGCCCTGTCGAACAGATCTATCTCGAGCCTGTGTGCGCCGGCAGAGAGATTCCCTATCGGAAGCGAGACCGATCCGTCCTTCCAGACGGCGGAGGATGTCATGTTCCTCCCGTCGATCTCAAGTCTGCAGCGGTCGGTGTCTGTTCCGTTCCTGTCGGTCCAGGTCATCCTGATCTCGGGGGAAAGATGCAAGTCATAGCAGTATTTTTCGGTCGGGATCATAGACGTGATCCGCGGCCCGGCATTGTCGAGTACCGGGACCGTCACCGGATCGTCGCGGCCGAAGAAGACCTCCCTCGATCCGTCCCCGACGGTGATGAAGTAACTGAGCTTATCCTCGAACTCGATCTTTCCGATGGGGACCGAGGCGTGAAAGAGACCGTCCTCGCGCTCCTGCGCCGGCCATACCGTCACCCTGCCGCCCGAGACGGTCGACACGCTTGCCGATACCGCGGGTCTGTCGGGCGACATCGCCACGGCGGCAAATGAGATATCGCAGTCTCCGTCGCCGAGATAGACCTTCTCGATCGGGCAGACGGGGATTATCACCGGCAGCGGCGCTGTCAAATCGGGGATCGCCTGGCCGGGGCCGGGAAATCCCGGAGTCGGATCGGCGGAATGGGCAAAGGCCACTCCCTTCCCCGGACTCAGCGGGTCGGTCACCCAGTAGGATGAATGCTTGACCGGGGTGTCCCAGCTGCCGAAGACAGTATTGTATACTACCCTGAAGAGGGCATCCGCGCCGGTCTTTCCGCGCGGGACTATGGCTATGACGCCCGGGGTCCATCCGATGGGGAACTCGCCGGTTCCGGGGGCAAAGCTCTTCACGCCGGTCGCGGGATCCTCGATGGTTATGCTGACCGGGGTGAGGTTGATTTTCCTGCCGTCCGAACCGTCGGTCGACACCCTGTTTTCACGGTTGTTGAAATCGCCGTTGAACATATCGGCAAAATCTGCGGGCGTGGTGTAGTCGCGGCCCTCGACGCCGTAGTTTTTCGGAGTGATCCACCAGACCGCGGTATACTCTCCTCCGCCCAGCATGCATCCCGGCGCGTTCGCCATCGGCAGCCTCAGCACAGGCTCTCCAGAAGGCTCGGTCGTGTCGGTGAAGACCAGGAACTCATATCCGTAAAGATCGACGGGCTCCTTACCGGGATTCATGACCTCGAGATATACCGGATTCCCGGCGATCTTAGGCCTCGCGTAGACCTCGGTAAGACAGAGCGGCGGCATCGCGGGGATGCTTTCGGCGGTGATGACTGGGACTGTGTAAAAATCCGTCACGTCGGAAAACAGGCCCTCCTCCGCTATCGCATAGGAAAAGAAGCTGCCGCAGATCTCTGATGACGGGACCTCGGCGGTATAGATCTCATAGCAGCCGGCGTCTGTTTCGATGCTGTCGGCGGGATCCATCACATACCTGCCGCCGGCCCTGACGAGAAGCGTCAGGCTGTCGGGAACGCGGCCGTTTTCCTCTCTGACCGCGGCGGATACCGCGGCGGGAGAGCCCGAGACGCAGTATGACGCCGGGCTGTGAATTATTTTCGGAAGGACCCCGTATGATTTTCTTGAATACTTCATATAAGACCTCTGATGACTGCTGTATTGTTCCGGGAGGGTGTCAAAGACCCGCGCGCGGGTCTTTGACACCCTCCCGGGGATGATATTACATCTGGCCTACCGTAGCGGTGGCGACCCAGCTGTTGAAGGAAATGTAGGGCGAGCGGGTATCTCCCTCTTTTCTGCCGTCCACCCAGAGCCTCGGCTCCTCAAGCTCCTCGATCTTCTCGGCGTCTCCGCCGACGTATGCCTCGATCCTTCCGGCGGCCGAGAGAAGTCTTGCCCTAAGTCCGCCGATCCTTATCTCCTCGTTCGAGAAACCGAAATGCTTGTTTTCGGTATACCACTGAGTCCTGAAGGCTCCGGTGAAGATGTCGAGCCTCGCCACTGCGGAGGGGATGTCGCGAGTTGCGATCAGATGAAGCGCGTCGTTGTCGCCGCGTTTGTAGGCGTCGGTGATCCTCACTCCCAGATCAGACTTCACAGCGAGGAAATCGCAGAGAGTTCCGAGGCACCTGTAGATATATCCCCAGCGCGTATCGTTCTGATGCGCGAGGAGCCTCTTGGCGAAATCGGCATAGTCAAGTGCGACGTGTGGAGCCATATGCTTGTCGAGCAGGCCCTCGAGCGGGTCGTTGTAGAAGAGATATTTGCAGGGATTGACCGGGTGGCTGATCTTGTCAGGTTCGGCGCCCGGAAGCGCGTTGGGAAGATCGAAGAGGAGCAGGTCGTCCCATTCGGCGGAAAAGACCTCGCGGGAGCGCTTTCTGAGCAGCTCCTCACCGACCTCTTCTCCGGCATAGAGCCTCTCTGCATAGTAGAGGAGCACCGGAAGCGTCGAGAACTGCGAAGCCTCGCCGCCGTTGTCGCCCCAACCGGTCACGATCACCGAATTAATCCCGTGTGCGGCGCAGCATTCGAGCTGCAGTTTCGTCGATTTGAGCGAAAAGCGGTTGTGCGGAGCGATACAGGACCATTTCCACGCGCCGCCGGCGAAGACTGTCGGGTTGTTGAACTTCTGATGGCATTCAAGCATATGGTCCACCCTCTGAGCGTCGAGAGAATAGTAGTCCCAGTAGACGAGAGTCACGTTTGACGGGACCTTTGCCATTATCTCGGGCGCTATCTCACCCTCGCGGACATAATATGTCCCGAAAGCCATTCTGAAGAACATATCGGACCACATCATCGGGGCAAGGCCGACCTCTTCGCAGATGGCGGCGACCTTTCCGAGGTGCTCAAGCATTATGTCGGAAGCCTTGCGGTATCCGTGCTGCCTGAGATATCTCCCCAGTCCCAGCTGGTGAGCCTCGTCCATGCCGATATTGATCCGGCGCGATCTGAAGCAGCGGGAGCAGGTCTCGAGAGCCGCCCGCAGGAAAGCGTATGTACGGTCGTCTCCTGCAAGCAGTATGTCGCCGGTGTCGCTGAAGGAGGAGAGTCCCGGCCATCTGATCGCCGTCGCCAGATGCGCGAGCGTCTGTATGCAGGGGATCACCTCGATGCCGAAGGAGAAGGCGTAATCGTCGATCTCTTTCAGCTCCTTCTCCGAGAAGCGTCCTCTCATATGGCCGAAATAGGGATATCCGGGGACCTCGTAGGTGTCCTCGGTATAAAGCATGAGCGAATCATAGCCCATCGCGGCAAGAGTTCTGATCATCCTGCGGATGCCGGACGGGTTCATAACTGCGTTGCGCGACTCGTCCGCCATATAGCAGAGAGTCTCGGGCATCGCGTCGGGACCGGTAAAGCTTTCTCCGGGCTCGAGCCCTCTGAGCATGGTCAGTCCCCTGAAGATCTCGCTCTTTTTGCGGTATGATATGCGGTATGATTTTTTCCCGCGCGAGACCCTGAAAGAGTCACCCTTCGCTATGCTGAGCGGAGTACCCGTCTCGCAGACCGAAAACCCTATATCGGCGCAGAGATCAGACAGGCTGTCCCTGAGTTTTTTTCCGACTTTCGAAAGGGAGATGACGACTGACATATTCTTATACCTGCTTTCTGTATATTTTTTTATTTCAGATCGAGGAGAGCTTGCGGAAGAGATCGGCGTAGATCGGATCTCTCCTTATCTTTCTGACATAGATGTAAGGCTTTCTCGCCATGTTGAAGGCCCATCTGCAGTCGGAGGTTACATATGGACGGGGCATGATCACCGCTTCCTCCGCCGCCGGGACGGTGAGAGAAGCGACCGCCGTCACGTCCCATATCACCTTTGACCACCCGAATGGGTCTTTGGTATAGCCGGCGGTTATGTCGCAGAGATAATCGCAGAGAGGATTCTTCCCTCTCAGATAGAACTCAAGCTCGGGAACGGTGGTGATGAACTGCGAACAGACCCCGTCGCAGGGGATCTGATAAAGTGCGACGCCGCTGTCGAAGAGGATCTGAGCTCCGGCAATATCCTGCTTGAGATTGAATTCTTTCGTGTCGGGACGCTCGAGAGCGTGTCCTCCGAGCCAGATGACGACCGCCTTTTCGGCGATCTCGGGGCAGAGCGCGATCGCGGAGGAGACGTTCGTAATCGCACCGACGGCGACGATGAACACCGTCTCTTCGCTTCCCCTCACCGTTTCGATGATATTCTCGCAGGCGTCTGATCTGACCGGCTCCCTGTCGGTCCCGGTAAATCTGTCGGATCCGCGGAAGACGGGGATCTTCGCCGCTTTTTCGGGATCGGTCAGCCGCATGATCCTGAAGATCTCAGCGTAGCTCTTCTCCATTCCGTCGGCGGGAGAGACGGATCTGCTGTTAAGAAAAGGCGCGGCGTTGACCGAGAGAAGGTCGATCCTGTCGTCCGAAAGCATCGCGTAGGCGAGCGCGAACTGATCGTCCACCTCGTTGTAGGTATCGGTATCGAGAATGATCTTCTTTCTTCCCGGTGTTCTCATTAATTCCAGTGCTTCGTACGCGTTCATGTTAACCTCCAAAAAAAGGAGTGTTAAAAAAGCCGGACTTTTTTAACACTCCTTTCTGACTGAGCTGGATTATTGAGCCTGATTATGCCCTGACAGGTTTATCTTCTGCCGCTGAAATCGTCCCTCGGTTTACGGCTCTTGATGAGTTCCATGATGGAATCGAAATCAGACGATCCCGAATCCTGGGAACCGGCCTGATGACCGTAGTTCGGAGCAGCCTGGGGCGGATTCTGCTGAGCCGGTCTTGCGGCCTGACCTGTCGCGGTCTGAGGAGCCTGGGACTGCTGAGCCGCAGGCTGCTGCGCCTGAGGCTGCTGGACCGCGGGCTGCTGGGCGGCGGCCTGTTGAGCCGCCTGCATCGCCGCCTGCTGTGCGGCAGCGTTGCGCTGCATCTGGGCAGAAGCCGCGGGGGCTCCTCCCTGGGACTGAGTCCTTACCGGCTGAGCGGCGGGCTTTGCGCTTACGGCAGGCGCGGGCTCCTGAGGCTGCGCGTCCTCGCCGTGGGCGAACCCGGTCGCGATTATGGTGATCTTCATCTGATCGTCGAGACTGTCGTCGAACACTACGCCCCAGATCACGTTCGCGTCGGGGTCGGCCTCAGCGGTGATCATCGACGAGGCCAGGTCGGCGTCTTCGAGTCCGACATCGGGAGAAATAGTGATATTGACAAGGATGCCCGTGGCTCCCTTGATCGAGGTCTCAAGCAGCGGGCTCGATATCGCGGCTCTGGCGGCGATCTCGGCCTTGTCCTTTCCCGAACCTTCGCCGACGCCCATGTGAGCGTATCCGGCGTTCTGCATCACCGATGTCACGTCCGCAAAATCTAGGTTGATGAAACCGTCTCCGTTGATGAGCTCGGAGATGCTCTGAACTCCGCGGCGGAGAACGTCGTCAGCGATCTCAAAGGCGTTGTAGAGGGTGATCCTGGTATCCGATACCTGCTTCAGTCGCTCGTTGGGGATCACGACAAGCGAATCGACAAACTCGCTCAGATCTTTGATTCCCTTCTCGGCCTGGAGCATCCTTCTTCTTCCCTCGAAGATGAAGGGCTTGGTGACGATCGCCACGGTGAGGATGCCCATCTCACGGGCAAGTCTTGCGACGACCGGAGCGGCTCCTGTGCCTGTTCCGCCGCCCATGCCGGCGGCAATGAAGATCATGTCGGCTCCGGCGAGAGCGGCCTTGATATCATCGGTGCTCTCCTCGGCGGCTCTCTGACCGATCTCGGCGTTCGCGCCGGCTCCGTGTCCTCTTGTTATCTTTTCGCCGATAGTTATCTGATTGGGAGCGTTGCAGCTTCTGAGCGCCTGCTTGTCGGTATTGACGGCGATAAAATCCACCCCTCTGATGCTTGAGGAGATCATTCTGTTGACGGCGTTATTGCCGCCGCCTCCGACGCCAACGACCTTTATGCTGACTCCGCTCTCAAAGAGATCGCTTTTTGCATAAGCCATATCAGTTACCATTCCTTTCTTCCGCTCCGGGCGCGGCCGGTCCAAGCCGGCGGCTCCCGTCGCTCTCTATAATATAATATAATATTTTTTTATTTTTTTCAATAGCTTTCGGCGTTTTTTGTGATTTTTTTCGCCGCGGGTCATTCCTTTGCCATCGGATCTATCGACGTCACCCTTTTTACCCCGACGGCGGAGGGATCGGTGAGATCGATCACTGCCGAAGCCGTTCCCGCCGCGATCTCCTCCTCGATGACCCGCCGGGCGGCGTCAAGCTTGATCTCCTTCTTTCCCGAGCTTCCGAAAATGAGCCGGAAGCTGCCGTCGACGTTCATGACGATCCCGTATTTCGAATCGAGATAGAGGATATCGCATCTGTCGCTGAAATCCGATCCCGAGATCATCCCGATAAAATCGGTGATATAACCCGAGTCGGCTCCGCCCGAGAGCTCGATCCTGCTGCCGGTAGTCGCCAGCGACACTTCGGGAAGCACGACTCTGACGAGGCCAGCTTCCTCATACTCCTCAGGGCTCCCGGAGGTTCCGAGGACCTTCAGGTCGGAGGAAAGAGAAAACCAGCTGCCGAATATCTCCGTATATGCCGAGGGAACAGATTCCTTCACTTCAAACACGATGGTATCCGGGAGCGACAGACCGATCCTGCAGTATTCGAGAAGCGTAAGCGAATCTGCCGGGTTTTTCGCCTTCAGTCTCGCCGTCAGCAGAAGATCGCCGTATCCTATCCCCGAGGCTTCGAGAAGCTCCGCCGCGGTATACCGGGTATCTCCCTCGACCGAGACAGTCTCGAGCTTCATCCTGCCGGTGACAAAAAACGCGGTCCCCGCCATGAGTATGAGGGTGAACAGGATGACGAAGGCCCTGATGATCTTTTTCGCGGTCGTCTTCTCCTTTTCGGTGAAATCCTCCTCCGTCTTCTTTTTTCTTCCGACGGCGTCGGGATCGACGCTTTCCGAGTCGCGCATGTATTTGCCGAGCCAGCCTGCACGCTGCTGCCTCGTCATGGCGTATCTGCGGACCGAGCCTGCCTCCTTCCCTCCCGCGGTGCGGTCGAGGGCGTCAAATCCCTCTGGGAGCCCGGATCTGCCGGATCCGCTGTCAGATCTTTTTTTTTCAATCTTCATCCGGCGACCTCCTCCCGGCATCCGGCCTTTCTGCCGGACGTTTTTCTTAATTCTTAATCTTTATCTGGAAGTAAGCTTCATTATTTCTTCGAAGATCAGACCGTTTGCGTCCTCGGGGGACAGCTTCGCAAGATTCTGACCCATCTGTCCCGAAAAGCCGGGCACCGAAAAGATCTTCTCGACCTGATCCGCGATTAGTCCGGGCTCGAGATCCTTCTCCTCGGTCAGAACGGCTCCTCCGCTCTGTTCAAGCACGAGCGCGTTCTTATACTGCTGATTGTCGGTGACGTTCGGCGACGGGATGAGCAGCGCGCCTCTTCCCGCCTTGGTCAGCTCGGAGCAGGTGATCGCTCCCGATCTGCAGATCACAAGGTCGGCAGCCGACAGCTGAAGCGGCATGTCGTAGATGTATTTGACAAGCTCGATGTTCCGGTATCTGTCGTATCCCATCGACTGGAACTTCTCCATGCAGCTTTCGTAGTAGTCTGCTCCGGTCGCGTGGATGTAATGCACGTCGGGGTGGTTTGAGACATATCTGTCCATCAGCTCGAAGGCGATCTCGTTCATGGTACCCGCTCCGAGACTTCCGCCGAAGGAAAGCAGGCATTTGCGGTATTTGTCGTATCCGAGCAGCTTTACCGCTTCGCTCCGGCTTTTCTTTCCGACTTCCCCCGAAAGCGGACAGCCGACATGCATTATTTTGGAGGAATACTCCTGTCCCAACTGCTCCGCGGTCACCGCGAAATTGATAAATATCCGGTCGACGTGCGGCGCGAGCTTTCTGACCGTCAGTCCGGGTACGGCGTTTGCCTCGTGGACCGCGGTCGGTATTCCCGCCCTGGAGGCCGCGACCAGCACCGGCCAGCAGACATATCCTCCCGTCCCGATGACGATATCGGGTCTGAATTCCCTGATGATGCCAGCCGCGCGGATGGGCGAGACGAGAGCGAGCCATGCCGAGCGGATGTTTTTGAGCGAGAGCTTCCGCTCGAAGCCTCTGACGTTTACATGATAGAGGGGGTATCCGGCGCGCGGGACCAGTGTGTTCTCAAGTCCGCGCTTAGTCCCCGCGAATGCGATAACGGCATCCGGGATATTCTGTTTTACCCTTTCGGCTATCGACAGCGCAGGATTTATGTGTCCTCCGGTGCCTCCGCCGCTGAAAAGAATCCTCATATTTTTACCTGTGCCGGACAATCCGGCGTCGTTTCGGGACTCAGAGATAAGGATCAGGGATCGCAGTATCTGGAGAGTCCGAGAAGAAGGCCTGCGTCGAACATCTGCATAAGAGTCGCGCTTCCTCCGCTGCTGAAGAAGGGGAGCGATATCCCCGTGTTCGGTATCAGGCCGGTCACGACCATGACGTTCAGCAGTACATGCAGCCCGAATTTGAAAGAAAGCCCCAGTATCACCAATGAGGCGAATCTGTCGCGGCATTTCATGCCGAGATAAAAACCCCGGAAGACCATCGCCGCAAACAGAAGCAGTATCCCGACGGCTCCGAAGAAGCCGAGCTCTTCGCAGACGACGGTGAATATGAAGTCGTTTGCCACTTCGGATACATATCCGTATTTGAGGAGCGATTCGCCCAGTCCCTTGCCGGCGAGCCCTCCGCTTCCGATCGCGTATATTCCCTGGGTGGTCTGCCAGTCGATGCCCTTCAGATCGGCTCCGCGGTGCAGCCAGCTGGTGACGCGGTCGCTGGTATAACCCGTCTGAACCACCAGATAGACACCTGCGGCTCCCACGGCCACCACCGCCGCTTCCCAGAAGAGCGACGCTCCTCCCGCGAAGGTCATGAAGAGCCCGATGGCACCTGTGATTATCACCCCCGAGAGATGATGCTCAAGAAGGATCAGACCGCAGCAGACGCCTGTCACCGCCATCGGGATCACAAAGGTCCTGAGCCACCGCTTCAGGCTTCTCTTCTCTTCGCTGACGCCGGTCTCGCCTCTCCCGCTTGAGATGACGAGAGCGGAGAGCAGTATCACCGCGGTCTTCGCAAACTCGGAGGGCTGGACAGATATCGGTCCGACAAAGATCCATCTTTTCGCGATCCCGTCAGCCGTCCCGACGACCAGGACCACGAGCAGAAGCAGTAGGCTGACAAGGAAAAACAGCGGCGTCAGACGTCTTACGAGCGCAGGGGTGACGAAAAGGATGCAGGCAACGAGCGGTATAAGCCCGATGGCGATGTGCAGAAGGTGAGAGCGGACCTCACCGAAGGGCTTTTCTCCTTCGGTCCCGGTATAGGTGCTGCTGGCGCTCATCAGAACGATGGTCCCGAGCAGCAGCATGATGAAGGTCAGCACCATAAAAACGGCGTCGGGACGGGTCTTTATCAGCAGAGGCCTGCTGTCCCGTAGCTCCCGGGGTTCGGTCAGATCGCGAACCATGCCAGAACACAGCCCAGCGCCGTGACCGCGGAGAATACCGCCACTATCTTGATCTCGCTCCATCCGCACTTCTCGAAATGGTGGTGAATGGGAGCCATTTTGAATATTCTCTTTCCGTGTGTCAGTTTAAAATATCCTACCTGGAGAATATCGGATAAGACTTCGATCAGGTAGATGATGCCCGCAAATACTATTATCAGAGGCTCTCCCAGAGCGAACGACATGCCTATCGCCATTCCGCCGAGAAAGAGCGATCCGGTATCGCCCATGAATATCTTCGCGGGATAAAAATTGTACATGAGAAATCCGGCGCACCCGCCGAAGCAGACCCCCGACAGGACCGACAGCCCCCCGCTCTTCACCGCGGCGATGCCCGCGATCCCGAAGAAGAGCGCGACGACCGCGGTAACGCTCGAGGCAAGCCCGTCGATGCCGTCTGTCAGATTGACGGCGTTGACGATACCGTCGATCATGAAAACAGCGACCGGATAGTAGAAGATGCCTAGCTCCAGCGTCTTTTCGGTAAACGGAAGCGGCAGAGCGGTGGAAGAAAGCCCGAAGGCCGCCATCGCCGCGACATATGCCGAGGCTGCGACCGTCTGCATCGCGAGCTTCTGCCAGGCTTTGACACCCTGGTTCTGTTTTTTAATCAGTTTTGTGTAATCGTCGATGAAGCCGATCGCACCGTTTGCCAGCGCGAGAAGAAATCCAAAAAGAGCCGGGAGAAATTCGCGGAAAACGCCTTTGACGGCGAACCAGACCGAAAAACCGGCGACGACGGCGGCGGAGGCGATGATGAAGGACACGCCTCCCATTATCGGAGTGCCTTCCTTGCCTATATGCCATCTCGGGCCGATATCGTATATCTTCTGCCCTATCTTATGGCTTTTAAGGACCGGTATAAGCTTCCTCAGGATCAGGAAGGTCGCCGCGAAAACAGTCAGCGCGGATATTGAGAAAAATATTGTTTCCTTCATTCTTTTCGGTCCTTCCTCAGTTGATCGTCTTTTTCCCGCGGATCACGGCTCACCTTTCGTCAGGGGAGATCATTCTCCCGCGGTCTTCTTAAGATATTCCGCTATCCTCTCTGCTCCGACAGCTCTGCTGGCCTTGATCAGGACAAGGTCTCCCGGTCTGATGAGTCCGGCAAGGAGCTTTGCGGGCGCGTCAAGCGTCGAGATCTCGGGGAAGCGGAAGATACGGTCCTCCGGGATCCTCTCCGAAGCCCCCACGGCTATGGCGTCGGCCAGACGGCCTAGCGTTATCAGATAATCTCCGCCCGATTCGGCGTAGCACATGCCCACCTCACGGTGGAGGTCGATCGCCCTGTCGCCGAGCTCGTACATGTCGCCGAGGACGGCGATCCTGCGTGGCGCGGAGCCCTCACCGGTCCTTTCGGTATAAAGATCCTTCAGGACGGCGAATGCCGCCTTCATCGATTCGGGCGAGGCGTTGTAGCAGTCGTTGACGATCCTTGCCCCGGCGATATCCAGAAACTGCAGTCTGAGTTTGACCGGACGGTATGCCTCAAGGCCTGCGCGGATAGTCTCGTCGTCAAGTCCGAGTATTATTCCGGATGCGACGGCGACGAGCGAGTTTGATACGTTGTGTATACCGGGCACCCCGAGCTCCAGTCCGCAGATATGCCTGCCGTACTCGGGACAGACGGCGTCGAAGCGGGTCTTTTCACCGTCCGTCATGATATTTTCGGCATAGATCCCGGCCTTTCCCCTCACCGAAAAGGTCATCGCGCGCGGATCCCCGCGCACCGCGTCGGCGAACAGAGGCTCACCGGCGGGAAGCAGCAGTCTGCCCGAGGCGGACAGGCCGTCTCTGACACTGAGCTTTTCGAAGGCGAGCCGCTCGCGGGAGCCGACGTTCCCGATGTGGGAATTGCCGAGAACGCTGATCGCCGCGATATCCGGCCTGCATATGCGGGACATGGCAGAGATCTCGTCGGTCTGTCCCAGCCCCATTTCAAAGACTCCGTATTCGGTGCCCGCTCGGGCCGACAGGAAGGACAGAGGCATTCCTATGACCGAATTGAGATTCCCTTCGCTCCTGAAGGCAGAAGAGCCGGAGGCGGAGAGAACGCTGTATGTCATCTCCTTGGTCGCCGTCTTTCCCACCGATCCGGTCACGGCGATCCGCTTTCTGCAGCTTCCCCTGCCGTATTTCGCGGCGAATCTTCCGAGCGCTGCCACCGTCGAATCGGTCAGTATGACCGCGGTGTTCCCGGTGTCCCCCTCGGGTTCTCTCTCGCAGAGCACCGCCGACGCCCCCGCCGCGGCCGCGGCGGAGATATAGAGATGCCCGTCGGTCTTCGCTCCCGGGATCGCCAGAAAAAGACTTCCCGGACAGGCGTCGCGGGAATCGGTGGAAACAGAAGAAACCGGGACTGAGGCTGAGCCTCCCCGGATGATTCTTCCTTTACAGCTGCGTGCGATTTCTTCGGCCGAGACGGCTTCTTTACCAAGTTCTATCTTCATTGCGGTTGCATAAAAAAGTGTGCCGGATCTCCGGGATGCGACTCAGGCCTCGATTGCACAAAGGAACAGCGAGGAGATCCGGCTGTAAAAAAAGGAAAAAACCAATGTCGTCTTTAAAATTTGTCAGCCGTCGGCGAGATTCATATATCTGAAGGTCAGAGTGACGGTATCGCCGGCGGTCGCGCGGCTTCCGGCGGCGGGCTGCTGGTCGAAAACGATCGCTCCGCTTCCGGTATCGTAGTTCGAAGTCCCCTGGATCGCCAGGTTCAGTCCCCGCCCCGCGACAAGATTCTTTGCCGCCGCGGCGGACATTCCTACAAGATCGGGGATAATGATGTTGTTCTCGGGAGCCGAGTCACCGAGATAAAGGTAGACGGTGCCTCCGTCCTTTGACAGGGCGGTACCGGCCGCCGGCACCTGAGCCGAGACCACCGTCCCGACACCCTTTACCTTGCACGCAAGCCCGCTCTTTTCGATGAGCGCCTGCGCGTCGGAGGATATCCTGCCGGTGCAGTCGGGAACGCTTACACTGAGTTTTTTCTGTTCGGCGTCGGTATAGACCGGTGAGATATTGAAATAAGGAAGTATTTCAGAAAGTGCGTTGGAGACGTATGGAGCGGCGACGGTGCTTCCGTATGGGGTCTTGAAGGCGGAAGGGGCGTCGACTATGATGATGATCGCTATCTCGGGATCGTCGCTCGGAGCGAAGGCGACGCAGGAGCATATCCTCATGTCCTCGTCCTCTTCTCCGATCTTCTCGGAGGTCCCGGTCTTCGCGGCAACCCGGAAACCGGCGACATAGGCGTTCTTGGAACCGCCGTTCCCGGCGACGCCGTCGGCGAGGATCTTAGAGACCGTCGACGCGACGCTCTCTCCCACCGTCTGCCTGACAGTCCGGTCCTCATGCTTCATGACCGTCTTCCCGGTGGAATCGGTCACCGATTCGACGATATAGGGCTCAACGAGATAGCCGCCGTTGGCCAGGGACGCGATCGAAGCGAGATGCCTGATCGGGCTGACCTTGAAGTTCTGTCCGAAGGCGCACATCGCGAGGTTGATCTTCGTAAAGCCCTCCCTCGACCAGAACACCGTTCCTCCCTCTCCGGGAAGATCGATTCCGCTTTTGGAAAAATAGCCGAAGTTTTCAACATAGTCGTAGAAGGTCGAAGAGCCGATCTCGACGCCGACCTTTACGAACCAGGGGTTGCAGGACTGCTGAAGTCCTTCGGCGAAGGTCAGAAGACCGTGCCCGTAGATGTTCGAGCAGTGAACCACTCTGTCCTCGACGTGGATCGATGCCACGCATCTGTATGTGTCGGTGAGCTTTACCGTTCCGGTATCGAGCGCTATCGCCGCGGTGATCGTCTTGAAGGTGGATCCGGGTATGTAGGTATAGCTTACCGCCATATTAGACCACATCTTCTCGAGGAGTCCGGCGCGGGCAAGCCTGTATTCTTCGGATTCTTTATCGGAATACTCCGAGTCAAGCTTCTTCTGATATTCCTCCGACAGCGTCCAGGCGTCATTGCAGTCAAAATCCGGGTAGGTAGCCATCGCGTAGACGGCTCCGGTCTTGACGTTCATGACTATCCCGCAGGCGCCCTCAAGGGATTTGGTCTCGTAATATGTCCTCTTCAGCTGCTCTTCGAGCACAGACTGGACCCTGATGTCTATCGTAGTGTGTATGTCGCAGCCGTCTTCGGGGGGGATGTAGTTCGAATAATCGTAACTGATCTCCCGCCCGAGGCTGTCCCGTGCGATGACGTATCTTCCGTCGGTCCCCGAGAGAAGCGTATTGTACTGGTACTCAAGGCCGTACAGACCGTATCCTTCACCCCCGGTAAAACCGACGGCATGTGAACAGAGTGATCCGTAAAAGTATTTCCTGATGCTGTTCTGCTCGGTGAATATCAGTCCCGACAGTCCCTTTTCGGTCCTGTAGTCGATGACGCGCTGGGCCAGATCCCGGTCGGCGTGTTCGAGGATCGTCTCGTCACGGCTTCCGGTCTTTGCCGCGAGAGCGATAATCTCGTCGTATTCAACTCCGCAGAGCTCGGACAGTCCCTCGGCCACAAGCCTCGCTGCTTCCCTTTTCGGGTCGTTTTCAGCCTGTGTCAGCTTTTTCTCGGCCGATTCAAGCGCTGCCTCCGCCTCGGCGATCTTCTTTTTTCCGGATCTTTTTTCCGCCTTCGGATCGAGGCGCGCCTCCCTGAGAGCGGCGCGGGCATCCTCGACCTTCTTCTCGGCCTCCGAGACACTCTTTTCGGCGTCCTTCATCGCGTCGATGATCGCCTGGGGCTCGATAAAGATCCTTACTGTCGAAACGTCGGCGGCCAGCAGTTCGCCGCCCGCCGAATATATGCTTCCTCTTTTCGCGCCGACGCTCGATACCGAGGTGAGCTGATCGGCGACCTTGCCCTGATAGTATTCGAAATCGTGACCCTGCATGTCGTAGAGCTTCGCGCCTATCAGTATAAAACCTGCGACAAAGGCCGCGCAGACGAGCGAGAGCCTGATTATCAGGACGGTCCGCCGGTTCCTGCCGGCGGCAAAAGCTTCCCTCAACCGCCGGAAGAACTCAGCCGGCTTCATCCGGCTCATCTTCAGTTGCCTCTTATCCCCAGCGCACTGAACAGCGCGGGCACGAATCCTTCTCCGGCCTTCTCCTCCGACTGTTCGACCGCGTCATCGGGATTGATCCTGATCATGGTGTATACGCTCTTGTCAAGCTCGACCATACCGTACTTTTCTCTGGCGAGCTTCTCTATCGTGAAGAGGTCGTTCTTCGCCTCGAGCTCCATGCTGAGCTCGGCGATCTCGGCCTCGCGGCGGCGTATCTCGCTCTCAAGCCTTGACAGTCTGGTCGCCTCGATGTGCTTCAGCACGCTGAGGGTGACCGGGACCGCCAGGACGAACATTAAGACCGCAGCGATGGCAAGCGCGGCAACAATGCCGTTCGGCCTGCCCGCCCTGCCCTTCGTCGGTTCCACGATATCCTTCCGGAACATCTGCCTGCGGATTCTCCTGAGAAAGGGCTCTTTCCCGGCCGGACGGACATACATTTCGGTATCTCCAGACCCCGAGTAAATGACTCCGTCCTCAGACTGACCGGCGGGAAGCAGCCTGCCGGCGCTGTAGACCGTCTCGCGTCTTCCCCTGATCTCTGAGTAATCGTCATCTCCGACCGGCCTTTCCTCCCTGATCCCTCTTGCCGAGTAAATCTGATAGGGATGGGCGGGGCGGAGATCGACCGAGATCCTGGCCTTGCTCTGTTCGCGGGAAAGCTCAGCCATAACGGCACCGTATCCGGTCCCGGCTTTTCTTCTCTCCTTCTCGTCGGCGCGCAGCCTGGCATAATCGTCAACGGTCATCACCCGCCTGCCGTAGCTGTCGGTGCCGGTCCTGTATCTGTCGGAGAGATCCCTGCTCATAGTTTCACCGTAAATATAGGCCGAGGGATTTTCAAGAGAAGTCTTAAGGTATGCTCTCTCCTGCTCGGCGGCGACCGAAAGCCAGAATCCGCCGAGACCTCTGCCCCGGAATGTCTCCTTCAGACCGTTATATGTTTCTTCATATCTGTCTTTCACGATATTGTCCGTCATGTCAGTGGGACCTCTCTCCCGGATAGTTGCTCTCTCCGTCATCATACCGGCATCGCCGGAACCGTCTCGTTCCCCGCGCTTTTCCGCGGGCGCCGCGGAGCCGGAACAAAAATCAGATCCGCGGACGGTATAGCGGGTCGGAACCGACCCCTGTCTTCTCAACGATCCTCAGCTTGGCGCTGTGCGAACGGCCGTTTGCCGCAAGCTCTTCCGCACCGGGCGTGAGGGGCTTTTTTGTAATTAGCTTTATTTCAGGCCTGCGTCCGCAGACGCAGACCGGAAGATCCTTCGGGCAGACGCAGCCTGCCGCGAGCTCAGCGAAGGTCTCCTTTACAGCCCTGTCCTCCACCGAGTGGAAGGTGATCACGGCGCCTCTGCCGCCGTATTTCAGCAGTCCGACTGCCTCCCTCAGGGCTCCGGGGATTATTTCTATCTCTCTGTTAACTTCGATCCTTATCGCCTGGAAGGTCCGCATAGCGAAATGGTGCTTTGACGGGCGTCCCCCGGCGGGTATCGCCGAACCGATCGCGTCAACGAGCTCGAGCGTGGTCTCTATCGGCTTTGAACTTCTCCTTCGGCAGATCTCCGCAGCGATCCTGCCGGCGAATCTCTCCTCGCCCCACTCGCGCAGGATCCTTGTCAGTTCCTCCCCGGAATAACCGTTAACGACGTCACGGGCGCTTCTTTCCTCCGTCCGGTCCATTTGCATCGACAGCGGAGCGTCGGACATGTATGAAAAACCTCTATCGGGATTGTCAAGCTGATATGAGGAAACTCCCAGATCCATGAGGAAGCCGTCGATCGACTGCACCCCGAGATCGGCACAGACCTGTTTCATGTCGGCGTAGTTCGCGTGAACGACTCTCGCCCTTTCGCCGAACCGTTCCAGTCTCGCCGACGCCGCCTTTACTGCGTCGCCGTCGCGGTCGATCGCGATCAGGAGCCCCCGGTCCGAAAGTCTTTCGGCGATCGCCTCGGAATGCCCTCCGCCGCCGGCGGTGCCGTCGACGTAGATCCCGTCAGGTCTGATATCCAGCCCCGACAGGACTTCCTGAAGCATTACCGGGATGTGAGAAAAGGCGGGCGAGCCGCCCGCTTCTCTCGGTGGGCGTTTCTCAGACATCTGCGTTCTCGGCAGCGGCTCTCATTGCCTCGAGATCCTCGGAGGCGGTAAGGGAGGCGTAGCCCTCCGCCGACCAGATCTCGGCGTTCTGTCCGCATCCGACGATCACGATCCCGCCGGAAAGTCCGGCGTATTCGACAAGGTCGGAATTGAGCGTCACACGCCCCTGAGAGTCGGGCACGAGCGAATCGCCCATGCGGTTGAAGAATCTCATGATCGGCTCGCGCTCCCTTACCGGAAGAGCCGAGAGCTTTTCGGTTATGTGTCTCCACTCGTCAAGCGAGCAGAGCTTCAGCGACTTTGACCTGATGCTGGGGTAGACCACGAGCGGAGAGCCGAGTGCCTCGCGGTGCTTGGCAGGAATGAATATCCTGTTTTTGGCGTCCATGGTGTAGTTGTATACGCCCATTACCGGAAGTATGTCAAGCACTTCTCTCTCCTCCCTTCTGCTCTCTTTCTCCCTTTCCGGGACCCTTCCCGGTCCGGAAACCGGATAAAGGTGAAAAGCAGGGCGGTTTTTCACCCTATTTCCACCTTTTTCAACCTTTTTTAACCTCAAGTGCTATTATTATAAACCATATTAAAAAAAAAAGCAAGGATTTTTTTGAAAAAAACCTGCTTTTTTTATATTTTTTTCGGTTTTTCGGCGAGGCTTCCCTGCTTTTGATTTCAGCCCGTTATCTGAGAATTTTTCGGACCGATCAATTCGTCAAGAGTTGCGCACGATATCATTCTTTTTCCGCCCGGCGCGTAAACTGCCGGGCGGATATGCTGATAGTTGCTTCGCGGATACACATAAAAAGCCGCGGGGCAGCCCCGGAAGTCAGACTTCCCGAGCGGCCCCGCGCGCCGTCATTCACCGGCGGACACTGCCGTCAGTCGTTTGTATAGTTGTCGAAATACCCGGATATCCAGACGATGGGGGTTCCCTTGTCGCCGCTGCCCGACGTCAGGTCGCAGAGCGATCCGATGAGGTCGGTCAGTCTTCTCGGAGTCGTCCCCTCAGACACCATCTTTCCGGTGAGGTTTGCGTCCTTCTCCCTTATCCTGCCCGAGATCGCCGCCTTCAGTTCTTCGCCCGAAAGGTCGGAGTAGTCGTTGTCGGCAAGATACTTGAGCTTCAGCTCGTTGGGCTGGCCCTCAAGGCCTTTTGTGTATGCCGGCGAGACCACCGGATCGGCCAGTTCCCAGATCTTTCCGACCGGATCCTTGAAGGCTCCGTCGCCGTAGACCATGACCTCGACGCGCCTGCCGCAGGCCATGAATATCTTCTTCTGTATCGCCTCGACTATAGCCGCACAGTCTCTCGGGAAGAGCTTCACGCTGTCCTCGGTCGCCTTGTTGGAACCGAGCAGGCCGTAGTCGGGGTTGTAGCCGCTGCCGTCGACCGGCGAGGTGAGGATCTGGTCGAATCCGACGATCTTCTCCGCGCCAGCGGCGGCGAGGAGCTTGCGTGTCCTGAACCTTGTGTGTATGTCGCAGTTGATAACGTTCTTCGAATAGTCGAGAGCCTTTCTCGGATCGTTTGCGAGGACGACTCTGCACTCGCAGCCGCAGGCGGTGATGAGCTCGCGGTAGAAGGCGATATAGTCGACTCCGGTGAAGCGGTGCTTGCGGTAGCCGAAGAGCTCACGGAACTTCTCCTCGGTTAGAACGTCGGTGTAGGGATTGACTCCGGCCTCGTCGAGGTCGTCGAGGTCTACGAGATGGTTGCCGACTTCATCCGAGGGATAGCTGAGCATGAGCGTCATCTTTTTAAGTCCCGAGGCTATTCCTCTCAGACAGACCGAAAATCTGTTTCTCGAGAGTATCGGAAGGATGACCGCGGCCTCCCCTCCGGGAAATTTCGCCCTGACGTCTGCGGCGATCTGAGCGACCGTCGCGTAGTTGCCCTGGGCACGTCCGACGACGGCCTCGGTAACCGCGACGATGTCTCTGTCGCGGACCGGGATGTTCTCTGCCGCCGAAGCAGAAAGCAGGCTGTCGGCGACGATGGAAACGATGTCGTCACCGCTGCGGATTATCGGAGCGCGGACGCCCCTCGATACTGTTCCAAGCATTCTATGCATAATAAATGCGCACCTCCGTAGAGTTATTAACCAACATAGTATTGTATCATTTAAGTGAATAAAAGTCAAGTGCAGGATGAG
>ONVJ01000287.1 GCA_900321265.1 uncultured Eubacteriales bacterium | reverse complement strand
CAATGTCTTCGAGCTGAAAAGCGGCGCCGACGGCAAGGTCATCGATTATTCCGCCAAGCTCGGCACCGGAAGCGCGAAGGTCTGGTACGACGCCGGAGAGGGGAAGACGCTCCTCTTCGAGATCGGTCCCGGGATCGAGGTCGAGGGTCAGAGCGCCGATCTTCCTAAGGGATCGGTCAGCATAATCGTAGAAACGACCGAAAAATGCGGCGACGGCAGCTTCAGCTTCAAAATCGACTGATCCGGAGACGGTGATCGATATGGACAGCGGCTTTTTCAGAAAATATACCTCCGCGACGCTGGCCGGAGGCGGAAGCCAGACGGTCTTCGGGTCGGACGGCGGGCCGGTGACCGGCAGGATCTACAACCGGGTGTACGTCGACGGGGAATATGATTTTTCCTTCCTCTTCGCCAATGTCACCGATTCCACCTTCTCCGACGGCTCAAGGAGCGTCAGGAACATGAAGATCCCGCCCTGGAGGCTGATCTCGGCGTCGGTCGCGGTGTCGGACGGCTGCGAACCGGCCGACGGCGACGAAGCCGGGAGGACCGGGCTGCTCTTCGGCGGCAGCCGGTCTAAGTTTGTAGGCGAGGGAGAGATCTTCTGCAGCGATCCGGTCAGACTGACGGTCAGAAAAGGGCAGTACCTGAGCGTCGGGATCACCTGCGCCGGAGGTCTGATGCCCTGCCACGAGGAGAGCGTCGTTCCGGTATTCGTAAAGTCGGAGGAGGGCTGGCGGTCCTGCGTTCACATCCCGGTCCCGGCGATGACGGCCTGCTCAAGGCAGGTGAAGACCCGCGTCTGCTTCTGGGGGGATTCGATCACCCAGGGGATAGGCGCGCCGAAGAACAGCTATCTCCACTACTCCGCCCGGACCGCGGAGCTCGTCGGCTTCGACGGGATCGCATACTGGGACCTCGGCCTCGGATTTGCGAGGGCGGACGACGCGGCGACCTGCGGCGTCTGGATGGAGAAGGCGAAGACGAACGACGTCGTGTCGGTCTGCTTCGGCGTGAACGACATCAACAAAGGCTTTTCCGCCGGACAGCTGAAGGCGAATATCCGGACGATAGTCTCGGAACTTAAAAAAGCCGGCTGCCGCGTGCTGCTCCAGACCGTCCCGCCCTACAATCATTCGGGCGAGAAGCTGGAGATCTGGCACGAGGTCAACCGGTTCATAAGGGAAGGCTCTGTCGGCGCCGACGCGGTCTTTGACTGCGCGGCGGTGCTGGGCGATCCGGAGATGCCGCAGAAGGCGGTATACGGAGGCCATCCGAACGCTGAGGGCTGCCGGATCTGGGCCGAAGGGCTCGCTCCGGTGCTGAAAAAGCTGATCTGAAGGACCCGCTTATCTGTTTTTGAAGATGAAACCGAAGTCGCGCAGGGCGCGCTCCGGGTCCTTTGTCGCCGCGTTTTCGTAGTCGATGAGGCTGAAGGCCGCGTCGGCGAGGTGCGCGAATTTCGGGTCGGCGTATGCCGGGCAGACGAAGGACTGCCTCGGCGAGTTGATATCCTCGCCGCTGATCTGGAAGAAACCGTATTCGCGGCAGAGCGACATGACACGGTCGAGCTGCGCCGGCGTATTGCGCGTCGGCATGAAGGTGACGGCGTCAAATCCGAGACGGCGCAGCTCCGGGAAGAGCAGATCTATGTAGTCGTCCTCGAACTTCTGCGCCTTCTTGTCGCCGGTGACCGAATCGCCGACGTCTCCGAGATAGGCGTAGGCGGCAATGCCGAAGTACTTCCGCACCATTTTTATATATTCCGCGACCGGGGGACACTCTCCGGTCGCGTCGACGTATATCGAGGCGACGAGTCCGGATTTCAGTATCCCGAGAAGATCGTATTCGTAAAAGCGCGGATCGTATCTGTCTCCCGTCATCGCGGAGCGCTGCTTTCCGGACAGCTCGAGCCCGAGCTTTTCTTCGAGGAATCTCTCGGCATCGGCGGGATCGGGGTATTTTTCCGTGATCTTCTTCGTGAGCGCGAAGAGCAGATGCCGCTCTGTTACCGCCGACACCGACAGCGGCAGGACGTCGCGGTCGAAATCAAGCTCTATTCCGAAGCCGGCGAAAATCAGGTTGATCTTTTCGACCATCGCGCGGTTGCGGAGGTTGCGCTTTTCCCTGTAGGGCGCGAACCAGGCGTCGACCTCATCGAAAAAGATGTGCGGGATGCCGTGCATCGCGCAGTAGGCTACCGACTTCTGATCGGGGTTGTTCAGCCTGCGTCCCTCAAGGGCGGTGCCGGTCATGTCGACGCGGCACTCTACTCCGCAGGTCGCGGGCATGCCGAGACGCTCCGCGGCCGCAAGAAACTCCCGCGAGCCTCCGCAGGTGTCGTGGTCCATGATGCCGGCGGTGCAGAGCCCGGCAGCAGCGGCGGCCTCAACTGCCGCCGACGGAGTATAGGGCGAGAAGGAGTATGTGGTGTGGATGTGGTTGTTGATATATCTGATCTTTGACATTTTCCGTCCGTTCCGCCGCTTCGCGGCTGAGTTTATGATGGGGCGCCTTAAACCTTGACCTTCGACCGGTAGCTCTCGACTTCCCAGTTGACGATGAAGTCCTCAAGGTCGCGCGGCATCGGCGATACTCCTCCGAATGATCTCGCGTAAACGGTGATCTTTACGGCGTCCCAGAAGACCTCCGCGGCGATCTCCGCCTCTCTTTCGCTGTTCCCGAGGCAGAAGGCCCCGAGACCGCGGCAGTAAACGACCTTCGGCTTGTATCCGTTGTTCGCTCTGTATGCGGAGAATGCGGACGCGATATCCTCTCCGTCCCGGATGATCAGCGGCTTTGCCTTGCAGTATACGATATGGTCGGGGGTGAGACTGCCGGTCAGCGGATCGTATCCGAGGAGGGATCTCTGCCTTATGTGTTTCACGAAGGCGGTCCCGCCCTCCCCGCAGAGGCCCGCGAGTTTTGCGGCGATCTCTTCTGCTTTTTTAAGATCGACCGGCGCGTCAGAGGCGTCGGGGAGCTCCGAGAGCCTTCCCGCGATCCCCCTCATGACCCGCGCGACTGTGACGTCGATCTCCCCGGTCGTGTCGGCGGCAAAGAAGATGCCGTGATTCTCAAGGAAAACGATCTTCGGAAATCCTCCGCCGGCAGATACGCGGCCGGCGAGGCGCCCGCGGCAGAGGGCGGCGAGCAGATAGCCGGGCTTTGAGTTTTCGATCCAGACGGCGTCGGGGAAGAGCTCGGCGGCCGCCTTCTTTCCCTCCTTCGAGCAGGTCAGGCCGTTCACCGTCGCCGGATGGACGTGGAGCACGAAGGAGTAGGGGAAGAGGTCGTGGAGCAGCGTCTCGACGCTCGGCCTGCGGGTCTCGCCCGGGAGGCGGGAGGCCATCATGTCGGCGAGGACGGCGGCCTCTCTTTCTGATTCCTTCTCGGGATAGGTCTTTCCCCATATCGCGCCGAGCTTTTCGCGGTCGATGCCGACGAACTCCTCCGCCTTTATCGTGGCGAGCGCGGTCCCCGAGCCCTTTATGAAGAGAACGTCCTTTTCCTTGTACGAGGTGTTTCCTCCGCCCGCCAGGACATACGCGGGATCGCTTCCGTATCTGTTAGACATCGCGGCCAGCGCCGCGAGATTTTCTTTTTTCATCACTTCATTTGCCTTTCTCAGCCGAGTCGGTCAGGAGATATCCGGGGCGTTCTCAAGCAGATATCTTTCGGCTTCGGCGCACCACAGCCCGTTGTTGCGCGAGACGATCTCCGCAAGTGCCGCCCAGAAGGGATCGGTCTTTCCGAGGATCGGAAAGTCCGCGATCGCCGTCAGCGGCAGGTCTTTGTTCGTATATATCAGTTTCTTTCCGCCCGGGATGCGCGGAAGGTTGAGGGTCGTTTCGATGACGGCGTTGAGCCCGCCGACGTGGGTTATCATCGCGGCGGGGTTGATCCTGCCCTTTTCCATCAGGGCGACGGCCTCCCGCATGTCGTCGGTGTTGCCCCCGCTCGTCCCGCAGACGTGAGTCGAGGAATAGTGGACGTTGTAGAAGTTGAAGAGAGCGGAGAAGGAGGTGTCGGTCGGGCCTGCGAAGAAGTTCAGGCAGCCGTCCCGCGCGAGCATACGGTCTGCCGATTCGACGAGAGGCTTTACCGGAGCCATGACGACGACGTCGTCGAAACCGTGTCCGCCGGTGAGAGCCCTCAGTTCCGCTGCCGGATCGGTCATGCCCGCGGTGTTGACGTAGACGAGCTTTATGCCCTCTTCTTCCGCCTCGGAGGGCGGGAGGATCGAGGCTGCCCGCTCAAGACGGGCGGCGTCGATGTCGGTGACGACGATGAGAGAGGCCTTGCGCGGCCCGTGGACGGCGTAGTCTACCGCAGCAAGTCCCATCGGACCGGCGCCGGCGAGGATCGCGAGGCAGCCGCCCTCGACGATGCCCATATGGTGTACGTATGAACCCGCCTTCGTGTGGTAGTTCGCGTGGAAGGCGCCGATGACGCAGGAAACCGGTTCGGCCAGCGACCCGTAGAAGAAGGCCTCTCCGCCGTAGTCGAGCAGACATCCGGTCTCCATGACCTCGTTCGGGATGACGGCCCAGGTCGAATCGCCTCCGATGTTGGGATAGCTGTAGCCCGGCGCCGCCAGCGAGCCTTTGTAGTTCATTGCCGGCTGTATCGCGAACTTGTGGCCGACCTTGTATCTGTCGCGCCACTTTTCTCCGACGGCGACTATCTCGCCGCAGAATTCATGACCGATGACGACGGGGTTTTTCTCGACGTCGTCGGGGACTCTCTTGTGGTCGCCGCCCTGCATCGCCGCCTTGTATGAGGACATGCAGATGCTGTCCGATACGACGTGCGCGAGGATCTCGTCCTCTTTTATCCCGGGGAGCTCGAACTCGTCGAGCCTCAGATCCCCCTTGCCGTGGATCCTTACCGCTTTTGTTTTCATTTCACTTCTTCTTCCGTCGGAAATTCATTTCCCCGCGAGCCAGGCCTCCCTGACTCTGTCGTAGACCTCGTCGGGGATGTCGGGCGCGCCGGTAAGATTGTTTGAGATATACATGTCGCCGGCGATCTCGGGGAAGGAGCAGGCGGTGTCATTCCGCCAGGCGTCGCGCTCGGATTTGTTGCGCAGATCGGGGATGTCGATGGGGATGTTGCCGCCTGCCAGCGATTTCAGCCCCAGCGTGCCCGGCAGACACATGTCGACCGCCTGGTAGACGTTGACGGCGTGATCGATCGAATCGGGGTCGCCGAGGATCGATCCGACGAAATAGTGTGTGGTGTAATAGTCCCCTCCGCCGTGTCCCGACGTCGCCGCGGCGGCGATGGGGGGATCGGGCTTGTAGATCTTCCGCTCGCCCTTTCCGTTCTCGCCCGGCTTTTCGAGATAGACGCCGATGTTGCCCTCGCCAAGATCCTGGCAGCCGCCGAGGTCGCCGTTGAGCTGGTAGTTCGAGTGCCGGTTGGACTTGATGTTGAAGTGCGCAGATTTCAGGATCGCGCCGTTGTCAAGGACGATGGCTTCCATGCAGAGTGTGCCCGAGTTGGTCCCGAGCTCGTGCATGAAGGGCATGTTGGGAGTCTCGAAGGCGCATACGCGCACCGGGCGCAGGCCTGTCATATAGAGGATGGGGCCGATCGAGTGGGTGCAGTAGAAGGTGGAGGGCATGAGGTTGCGCCAGTGGTCCCGCTCGCCGTAGGTGATCTTCGGCCAGATCGGCGAGCAGTCGTGGAGGTATTCTCCCTCGGCGTACATGAGCCTGCCGAGCGCGCCCTCGCGGTAGAGCCTGCGCATCTCCCAGCGGACGGGGGTGTAGCAGTAGTTCTCGGCGTAGGTGTAGACGAGACCGGTCTCCTCGACCGCCTCGATGAGCTCGACGGCTTCCTTCATGCAGCTCATAGTCAGGACCTCAGACATGACGTGGCGGCCGCTGCGAAGGAAGCGGAGAGCGTAGGGAACATGCTGATGGGCGTAGTTCGCGAGCACGACGGCGTCGAAATCGTGGTTGAAAAAGGATTCGAAGTCGGTATAGAAGGTTATCCCCTCATATCCGATCTCGTCCGCCTTCTTTCTGCAGCGCTCGAGCAGCGGCGGATATTTGTCGCATACGGCGACGATGCGCGCGTCGGGGTTCCCGAAGAGCTGGTTTATCATAGTCATTCCGCGACCGGCGCCGAAAACGCCTATTCTGACCTTGTTCACTTCCTGTGTCCTCCTCAACTGACCGGATAATTCTTATAAAGCATTCAGTATTAAATGTCAGACAAAAACAGATAACCGTTCATATCCGTCCTTATCTCTTATCTATTATATCATTTTTTTCATGCTATATCAATTCTTTTTCGAACTATCGGGGCGTTAATGAAGAAAAACCCGGTTTCCCTGCGAAAGCGGCGGCTCCGTCACCTTACCTCATCATGCGGGGCTGCCGCGCCGGCAGGATCCGCCGCGCGAAAATGATTGAATTGACCGGGAAAATATGATATAATTATAAAGATATTATTTTGGAGCGTAGTGTTTTGAACTGGCTTTCTCTTATTCTTACAGGTGCTGGGCTGGGCGTCGGCCTCGCGATGGACGCATTTTCGGTCTCGCTGGCCGACGGCCTCGCCGAGCCGGGCATGAAGCGCGGGCGGATCTGCCTCATCGCCGGCGTATACGCCGGATTCCAGTT
>ONVJ01000035.1 GCA_900321265.1 uncultured Eubacteriales bacterium | reverse complement strand
TCGAGGTCGGTTGCGTCATCGCCGACACAGACGTCCTGGCCCGTCAGCCGCTGAGGATGATGACCTCGGGAGTCTTCGACGCCGCCGCCAAGCTGCCCGAGATTTCCCACCGCCTCCGCGGACGAACCGAGGACGAGACCGACGCCGGGCTCTTCGCCTCGTCGGTCCTGGGAGAATACACCTGGCGTCGTCTCTTTGAGCTGCTCCCCTCCGCCGCAGCCGAGCTTTCAGAGCGCCGCTGCGGCAGGGCGCTTTACGATCTGATCTTTCTGACCGTCTGTCTCACCGGAGCGATCAGCGGACTGGCGAGGGGATCGAACCAGAGCGCGCTGGCGCACAAGATATACGAGACGAGCCGCACTCTCAGGCCCGGGACGGTCAGGGATTACCTTCACGGCGAGCTCGTCGCGATCGGAATGATCGTCCAGATCGCCTACAACGACGGCGGAGACTGCTCGCGCGCCGGGGAGTTCCGGAAGCTGCTCGCGGGATATTCGATGCCACTCTCGCTTAAAGAGCTCGGGCTTCCCGCGTCCGACGCCGGCGCCTTTTACGACGCGATCGCCTCGTCCTCGGCGATGGCGGGAACCTCGGACTCCGAGAAAAAGCTGCTCCGCGACTGCCTCGGACTGATCTTTTAAATTCCGCGGTTCTTCCCTCTTTCCCTGCCTGAAAACTGTTATCCATTACTACCGGAGGTATCATAATGACCCGCAAACTCGGCGTTTCGCTCGGCTGCTACGGCGGTCTTCAGCTTGACGAACAGATCTCGATGATGAAGAAGTACGGCTTTGAGGCCTGCTTCACCGGATCCGAGAACCCGAACCTTGAGACAATCATCCCGGCCCTTAAGGACGCCGGCATCAGCTGCGACAACTTCCACGCCCCCTTCAACAAGATCAACGACATCTGGAAGCCCGGCGAGGAAGGCGACGACATGGCCGCGCGCCTCTACAGATCGGTCGAAAAGGCCGCGTTCCACGGCGTACCGGCGATTGTCGTCCACCTCTCGTCGGGACTCAACCCGCCGCATGTCAACGACACCGGCTGCGCCCGCTGGGCAAAGCTGATGGAGATCGCGAAGGAGGCGAACGTCCTCATCTGCTACGAGAACCAGCGGATGCTCTCCAACCTCGCCTTTGCCTTCGAGGAATTCCCCGAGACCGCGCGCTTCTGCTGGGACTGTGGACACGAGTTCTGCTTCACTCCGGGAAGGCACTACATGCCGATCTTCGGTCATAAGCTCTCGGCCCTCCACATACACGACAACC
Source organism: uncultured Eubacteriales bacterium (assembly GCA_900321265.1). Classification (GTDB taxonomy): domain Bacteria; phylum Bacillota; class Clostridia; order Oscillospirales; family CAG-272; genus CAG-390. The sequence goes on along the minus strand of ONVJ01000035.1, from coordinate 9,738 downwards.
ACTGCGTCTTCAACAAGGACGAACACCTGATCCCCGGCGACGGATCGATCGACTTCGGATACATCGCCGCCCAGATAGTCGAATCCGGATATACCGGGACTGTTATGCTCGAGCTGATCAGGAAGAACTCTGATCTCTACCCCGACTGGACCGCCGACAGGTACTATGAACACGCCGCCGCGGCCGGGAAAAAGCTGATAGCGGATATCGACGCGATAGAAAACAAATCCCAAAAGGAGTAAATCATATGAAAAAACTCACAGCATTCATCCTCGGCTGTCTCTTTCTGATCTCTGCGCTCACGGCCTGCGCCGGCGACAACAAAACCGACGACACCACCGCCCCCGCAGCGATAACGACTCAGGCCCCCGACGAGACGACCTCCAATCTCGACTCGAAGGGATATCTCAAGGACAGTCTGCCCGAGATCAGCTTCGGCGACACCGAGTTCAGCATCCTCTACTGGTCGGACAGAGAGCATGAGGAATTCGTGGCTACCGAACAGACAGGCGAAGCCATCAACGACGCCATATACGCCAGGAACGCCTCGGTCGAGACGAGAGCCGGCGTAAAGCTCAATTTCGTGGGCGAGCCGGGCAACGCGAGCAACGTCGCCGGATTCACCAACAAGGTCAAGGCGATCATAGACGGCGGCCAGCGCGATCTTGACATGATCGGCACCTATTCCCTGTCGGCCGGGAACCTCGCCGTAAAGGGATATCTTTCGGATCTGAGATCGATGGAATACCTTGACTGGGAGAAGCCCTGGTGGCCCGACTCCCTGATCGAGGACGCGACGATCAAGGGAAAGCTCTTCTTCGCCTCGGGCGATATCTCCGCCAACGTGATCTACATGATGTACGTGACCTTCTTCAACAGAGACATGGTCACCGACAGATCCCTCCCCGACCCCTACGCGCTCGTTCAGTCGAACGAATGGACGATCGACAAGATGTTCGAGATGTGCGAGGGCATCTATGAGGATTCCGACGGAAGCGGCTCTCCCTCGCTCGGCGATACCTACGGACAGTACGCCTACACCCTCCACCTCGACATATTCGCCTGCGGAAGCGGCATGAAGGTCATCGATCCCTCGGGAGACGAGCTCGTGATCAGCGATGACTGGAAATCCGAGAAGATGGGACAGCTTGCCGAAAAGGTGGCACAGTTCTTCCACTCGAACGACAGAGCCTATCTGATGACCGAAAACAACAGGGTACACCAGTGGTTCTCCGCTCAGAAATCTCTTTTCTGGAACGACCGCTGCAGGAACTCCGCCACCTTCAAGGAGAACGAGGTCCCCTTCGGAGTCATTCCCAACCCGAAATACGACACCGATCAGGAAAAATTCTACACTCTGCTCGGAAACCCGATCTCGATCTACGGCATCCCCTGCGACATCAAGGACGCGAAGATGAGCGCCTACGTACTTGAATGCTACGCATCCGAGAGCTACCGCAACATCTCCCCCGCCCTCTATGAAGTCAACCTGAAATACCGCTACACCGACGACGCAATCTCGGCTGAGATGTACGACATAATCCGCTCCTCGGTCGTCTTCGATCTCGGAAGGATATTTGCAACCGCTCTGAACACCCCCTACTCCAGATTCCAGGAAAGCGTAAGAGACAGCAAGGCATGGTCGACGATACTCAGGGCAAACGAGAAATCGACCTGGAAGAGGGGACTTGACGAGATCAACGCGGCCTTCTCGGACTGACACCGGTCATTACCGGCGAGGCTGACACGGACCGCCGGCGCGAAACAGTATGATATAAAATTTTATAAGAAAGGCAAGGTCACAAAAATGAACGCAAACGAAATCAAAGCCAAAGTCGATGAGATAGTCTCCAAGCTCTCGGGGAGTACGACGGCTCTCAACAAATTCAAAAAGGATCCCGAGGGAACCGTCAGAGGCTTCATCAAAACTGACGTCACGAACGACATCATAAAGAAGATCGTCGAAGCCGTCAAGGCAAAGCTCAATCTCGACGAAGCCTCGGGCGTGATCTCAACGATCACCGGCCTCTTCAAGAAATAAGAGGTCGGGATCATGAAGGAATTCAACGACCTCTGCCGCCTTTTTGAGGAACTGGACTCCGAAACCTATTCCGAGCTCCTGAACGAAAAGGCCGCCCGGATCCTTCCCGCTCTCGCCGGGATCACCGAGGACGGCATGTCCGGCCTTGAGATATTCGCATCCTTCATCATGGGAGCGATAGTGTCGGACAACAAGCTGACCGAGGACGAGTATGTCCTCGCCTATCCGCTTTTCCGCTCCTTCTTCGGTGAAGCCGCCGATTACTCGCTCGTCAAAGAGTCTGTAAAGAAGAGCAGGAGCGGCAACCGGGAGATGAAGAAACAGGTCGACGAGATGATCGACATCCTCGGAACTCTTTCGGAGGACCTGAAGGACGACATAGTTACCGTCTGCCTGATGATCTGCGCCGTCGACGGAAAGGTATCCCTCTCCGAGAAGCGCTGGATCAAGCAACTGATCAGATGACGGGCATCTGAAAAAGGAACCGACATGGAACAGGACCTGTTCAGTCTGTGCGCCTTTGCCGACGAGGCTGACAGCAGCCTCGCCGGCCAGATAAAGGCGCTCCGCGAGAACGGCATCGGTTATATCGAGCTGCGCGGAATAGACAAAGTCAACGTCGCCGACATCACTCCCGAAAAGGCCGCAGAGGTCAGATCGAGGCTTGACGACGCCGGCATAAAGGTATGGTCGATCGGTTCGCCGATCGGGAAGGTCGACATCTCCTCTCCCGCCGACGACGAGACCGACCGCTTTCTCCGCGTCCTCGACACCGCCCGCATATGCGGCGCGGAAAGGATAAGGCTCTTCTCCTTCTACGGGACCGCGGAGGTCCCGGGAGCCTTCGACGAGGTGGTAAAGCGGCTCGGCGTCTTCTGCTACCGCGCCGCCGGAAGCGGAGTCGAGCTCTGCCACGAGAACGAAAAGGGCATCTTCGGCGAAAAGGCTCCCGGGTGCGCGATGATACATTCGGCGCTCCCCTCGCTGCGCGCCGTCTTTGACCCCGCGAACTTCGTTCAGTGCGGTCAGGACACGCTTGAGGCATGGGAGCTTCTCGGGAAATACACCTCCTACTGCCATATAAAGGACGCCGCCCCCGACGGACACATCGTTCCTCCGGGATGGGGCGTCGGCAATCTGGCAAAGCTCCTTCCTCTCTTTGCCGCGGCGGGAGTCGAAGTGCTGACGCTTGAGCCTCACCTCAAGAAGTTCACCGGTCTCTCGGCGCTCGAGGGCGGAAGACGCCCGGCGGTCGGCGAAGCCCTGAGCTTCGCCTCGGGTCGCGAGGCCTTTGATTTCGCGACAAAGACGCTGAGATCGCTGATCGCCTCGGCCTGACCCGCATCACACCAACGAAAGGCTGAAAAATGATAATCGGTGCACAGCTTTATACCGTCAGAAAAGAATGCGAGACGACCGAAGGGCTTGAAAACGCCCTGAGGCTCTGCTCGGAGATGGGCTACCGTGCCGTTCAGCTGTCGGGCGTATGCGAATACGACCCCTGCTGGATGAGGGAGAAGCTTGAAAAATACTCCCTGGTGGCCCCGATCACACACACTGCCTACCGTCGGATCGTCGAAGAGACCGACCGCGTGATAGAAGAACACAAAATCTTCGGCGCGACATATGTCGGACTCGGTTCGGCGCCGGATTTCAAAAAGTGCGGTTGCGACGTCGCCGTCCTCGACCGGGTGCTCGACTCTCTTGAGCCCGCCGTCGAAAAGATCGGCGCCGCCGGCCTGAAATTCATGTACCACAACCACAACATGGAGTTTTCGCACACCCCGGACGGAGAGGTCGTCCTCGACCGCATCGCCCGGCGCTTCCCCGCCGCGATCGCGGGGATCACCCTTGACACCTACTGGGTGACCGCCGGCGGAGGCGACCCCGCCGAATGGCTGACCCGTCTTTCGGGCAGAGTCGACTGCGTCCATTTCAAGGACATGGTCTACAGCGGAGAGGATCAGGCGGTAAGGATGGCGCCGGTCGGAAAGGGCAATCTCAACTACCGGCGGATACTCGACGAGGGCGAAAAGGCGGGAGTCAGGTACGCTTTTGTCGAACAGGACCACTGCTACGGTGAGGATCCCTTCGACTGCCTGAATCAGAGTCTCGACGCCCTGCGCGCCCTCGGCGCGAAGGACTGACCGCCCCCCGAAAAAAACGAAAAGGAACTGATCGATAATGAAAAAGGTCCGTACAGGAATAATCGGCGTCGGAAACATGGGTTCCGGCCACTTCAAGACGATCATGGAGGGAGAAGTCCCCGATCTCGAGATCGCGGCGATCGCCGACAGGCGTCCCGAAAGGCTTGCCTGGGCTGCGGAAAAATACGCGCAGCTGGTCGCCGAGGGAAAGACTGCAAATCCTCCATTCGAATCCTTTGCCGAGGGCAGCGAGCTGATCGCCTCAGGCCTCTGCGACGCCGTTCTCGTCTGCATCCCGCACTATTTTCACCCGCCGATGGCGATCGACGCCATGAAGCACGGGCAGCACGTTATGTGCGAAAAGCCGGCGGGAGTCTATACGCTCCAGGTCAGGGAGATGATCGACGAGGCAGACCGGCATCCCGAGCTAGTCTTCGGGATGATGTTCAACCAGCGGACGAATCACCTCTACCGGAAGATGAAGGAGATAATCGAGTCGGGCGAGCTCGGCGAGATAAGAAGGACCAGCTGGATAATCACCGACTGGTACCGCCCGCAGTTCTACTATGATTCGGGCGACTGGCGCGCGACCTGGTCGGGCGAGGGCGGAGGCGTCCTGCTCAACCAGTGCCCGCATCAGCTCGACCTCTGGCAGTGGATCTGCGGGATGCCGGTGCTTATCGACTCGCGCATGAAATTCGGCAGATGGCATAACATCGAGGTCGAGGACGACGTCACGGTCTACTGCGAGTACGCAAACGGCGCGACCGGGACCTTCATAACCTCGACGGGAGACTATCCCGGAACGAACCGCTTCGAGATCACCTGCGACGGAGGTACCCTTATCTGCGACAAGAAGTCGCTGACGCTGGCGAAGCTCGACATGCCGATAGACGAATTCTCAAAGGTCAACCGCAAGGTCTTCGCGCATCCCGGAAAGACCGATATCATCCCCGAGACAGACGGTCAGAATCCTCAGCACGCCGGCGTGCTGCGCGCCTTCGGAGGAGCGATCCTCAGGGGCGAGCCTCTCGTCGCCGACGGACGCGAGGGGATCAACGGACTGACTATCTCAAACGCCATCCACCTTTCGGCGTGGCTCGGGAAGGAGATCTCGATCCCCTTCGACGAGGAGCTCTTCCGCAGCGAGCTGATGAAGAGAGTCGCGACATCCCGAGGCAAAAAAGCCGCCGGGAACGTCACCGGCGACACCGAGGGAACATACTGACCGAATCGCAAAAGAAAAAGATCGGCACATGTCACGGTTTCCCGGCCGTGACATGTGCGGGGCTGTCAAAAAAGTCCGACTTTTTTGACAGCCCCTCATAAGGATGTTTTAGTTTAACAGTGCCCACGGAGAGGACGGACAGTCAGACGCCCGTCCTTTCCGCTTTTTAATATGTCTTTCTCATCTTATACACTCTTCGATAACTGACCGAACTGCTGTAACCAGGCGATCTGCTTTATAGGGGCGCGAGCTTTGCCCGCTTCCGTATTGTGGTGCGGCAGCCCGCGGCTGCCGTACCACAAATGCGAAATTCGCAAAACAATAAGGTGTTCCGTTTATTTATTATATTCTACAAATTGTGATAATAATATGTCCGCAAAATGGCCAATGACACATAACTCTTCTTAACCAATTAATGAATCAAAAGGAACAAATACTCTCGTTTCACCGATATTGTTCCCGCCTTTTTTGAAATAAACTCGCATGTATATTCCCATTTTTCCATTATCAGCACGCATCACTGAAGGAGAATCGATGATAGAAAAATTAACTCCACTAATCGCATTATAATTATCGCTAAAAACTATTGCTATATCATCAAAATCCTCCTCATGCGAGTATTCTAAAAGAATATTATGTACTTTTGCACTAAGTAATTCATCACCAATGTATTCAGGAATATCCATTTCGTCCAACCAACCGGGATTCTTATACGATATCAAATACAACTCACCGTTGCGATTGAGCATCACAGAAATGTTTGAATAAAGCATCCAACCTTTCTTTTTATTTGCTTTTAATGACAGAAGATAATACGCGCTATCTTCGTCAGAAATGAAACCCTCTTCAGTTATCGAATAGTCTTCAATTTTTAGCACTGGCTTTTGTGTTATTACATTAATATTATATTCATTAATCAACTCAATCGCCTTTGATTTTAAAACCGATTCTTCAAAAATAGGCTTGGTAGGATCGTATCGTACATCGCTTGTAATACCTAAGAAATCTCCGCTTTTTGAAATATAAATATCATAATTGATTCCATTAGAATTCAATGACTTAACAAACAATTCATCATAAAGGACACCATTTATTTTACTATTGCAATAATCTAGAACCAATGATTTTTCCTCCCCATTGATTGTTAAAATTATTTCTTGTCCTTCTTTTACTGACGCTACACCCGAACGGTATGGGATTAGATGCAAATCATCAGTTCCTTCTCCGAATAATAATCCGGCATTTTCTAAAAAGCCATTATTGATTATACTATCCTGCGTAGCCTTAGAATTATAAAAATACACTTTTTGTTCATTATCTTGTTTATTGGAGCAAGCTGTGAAAAGCGCGATCGTTACAATTGCAATACATAATAATACAAATTTGTAATGTTTCATTATATCTACTCCTTTTAATCATCTTCGTATCCAACGAAAAATGAATCAAATTGATTTGATGGATTATTAATTACTGATAGAAAAGCGGCCTTGTAGTTAGGTGAAGAAGCCGAATTATTAGATAATTGAATACATGAAATAAAGTGGTTGATAAAAATGATTATTTCATTAGTATAGCCAATGCCTTGAATTCCAACCGCATATGAGGCTCCTTGATCCACTGATTTTTTAACTAAACTCGAATTAAAATCCAGATCCGTCTCTCCGGCAGTATGGCATGCCAGGAACAGAGCGCAGTCACACTTGCTCATATTAATACTATTAAGCATTGATGTGCTTAATCTTGTTTCTGTTCCAATTTCCACACCATGGTCATTAATCGGATTTAGAATTAGCTTGCTTTGGTCATCATCAAAAATGCCGTGACCAAAATGAATAATAAACTTACTTTGATTAATAATCTCTAAATAGTGATTGGAGTTTATTGGTGAGTCGAAAACGTATTCAACAATAAAAGATTCATAATTGATAGGTATATAATTGTTGGATTTATCGAACAAGTCGTTCGTGCTTTTTCCCATCCACGTCAAAGAACTCAAATAATGAGAATAGTCTTCAATCCCAACTAGTAATACATCCGCGATATTACCATAATTAAACAAATCATCATCGCACATAAATCTCGTAGCTTTCCAATCTGACTCTTTGCTAATTGGTGAATCAATAGCAACAGCATCATGTGTTATAAACGCATTATTTGGATCCCTTGACAGGTAATAACTTGTCCCTTTCGCTTGAAAGCGATGTGAAAAATCGTTATTAGCTGAACAACGCCACAATTGGCTATCATCACCTGAAAAGGATGTTAATTGTAATACTCCAGATGAATAAGTTAACCATCTTGCGAATTGATTATCATTAACCGCGATTATTTCGTAATAGCCGTTCCCATTATAATTCATAAACCATTTAGGAAACGTTTTGTTACGCGAAAAATAATCCAGTGAGGGATAATAAAAGCTGTACCCATTTTGATAGTCTATTCTCTCGGAGAGATAGAAATAATAATATTCAGGCGAAAAACTTGTTGTAATAAATGGGTTTCCCAAGCAATAATAGCCAGATGGTAGCATAGAGCACCCACCTTCTCTTATGCGGAACTTCAACAATACTTGAGTATTGATTCTGTTAGTTTGATATATACTTTCTGTATTGCTGTTGTATGCAAGTGCGCACGTATATCCGCTGCTTTTGGTCGTAATAATATACTGGTTTTCATTTCCGATTCGCTCAAATCTGAAGTATTCACCAATAGAATCTGTTTTCGCGCTTAATGCAACGGAAGCCCCATCCTCTACAATCGGCGATTGAACTTTCAGCACCAGATCACTTACAACATTTTGAAGCTGAATTTCGTTTCCGGTTCCGAGAAGTCTCCATTCGTGAGCGAAAGAACTGTTGTTATATGCCACAAATGACAGGTCGTTCGAACCAGACAAGGATAGTAGCTGATTATCCTGTTTATCAAGCCAAACAACTCTCCCTAAAATATTAATACGTCCGTCTTCAGCATAATAATCGCTGTTCCATGAAAACGTGTCATACGCTTGCGTTGAAACTGTAACGCTAACCGTGCTGTTACCGCATGACGCATTAATCAAAATTGAGAAATTGCCCGGACAGTTATCGTAAACAGTAATAATTCCAACTTGCGAAACAGCAACTTTTGAACTGTCCTGTGAATGAAAAACCGCTCGCTGATCTGCAGCATTGCTGTTTACCGATGTTATAAACGGAAGCCAGTTCAGTTTGCCGGATTGAAATGAAGATAATGAATTTACGGATGAAGATAATGCCGTATAAGAAATTGAGCTTTGTAAAGATATATTCCACAGATCAACCGGATCCTCTTCATCAATTATATTCTCTTCGTATTCAAGTTCGACGCCGTTTCCGCTGCTGTTCCTGACCATGATATCGTAATCGGAATCGTTATCATCAGCAGCATATGATATTATCCTGAATCCTGCTGCGGTATTTCCGCTTATGATCCATTCTCCGTAGGAAAACGATGTGCTCCCGTTGGATATGCTGTCTATGTAAACTCCGGTATCGTATTCGTCATATCCTCCAAAAAGCCCGTAATCCGTTCCGGAATACTCAATTGTAGTGCAGCTTAAGGGATTCAAGGTGTATCTGATTGTTCCGCTGACGTTCTTAATCAGCCACATCTGGCTTCTGGAACTGCCGGAAAGATTACTTAAAACCGGCTCCCAATTTCCTCCGTCAGTTAGATATTTATTATTGTCAAGATTTTGTATCCTGTAAACACCGTCTGCTAATGGTATAACCGACACCGTACATGATGCGGATGCTCCAGGGCATTGAGCCGTGATCGTTACCGTTCCCGTTCCTATTCCGGTAACAAGTCCGAGTGTTGACACGCTTGCAACATAATTGGGTATCGCATACCACGATACAGTCAGCCCGGAAGGTGTTGTAGTAGCCGTCAACTGCAGCGTTTCGCCTGCCAGAATTGTCGCTGAATAATGGTTTAATGTTATAGAAATCGGAGTATCCAGATATGTGATTGTCAAATATGGCTTAAGATCACCATTCACCTCAAACGATCCGAAGCATACATATTGCGAGACCGACCCCTGTTCATGAGTATCTGTGGATTTGAATACTACAGCCTGGTCCTTTTGAGCAAGCGTTCCTGCGTTTGTCCCCTGCGCCCACTCCCGAACTACAGGAAGAATGTCGAACTCGTACCAGAAACCGCTGTTTATGCCGTTGTTGGAACCTACATTGTTTGTCGCTCTGTATCTGCCCGAGCTCTCATAATACTGAACTTCGCTGTTTATTCCGCTCCAGGTCATATTGGATGTCGTGAATGAACCTGTGGGCAGCGTGCCTCCGTAT
>ONVJ01000311.1 GCA_900321265.1 uncultured Eubacteriales bacterium | reverse complement strand
GAGGACGGCAGATTCGTCACGGTCGCCACGACGAGGCCCGAGACGATGCTCGGCGACACCGCGGTGGCGGTGGCTCCTGGCGACGAAAGGTTTGCCGACATAGTCGGCAAGACTCTCATCCTCCCGCTGGTCGGACGCGAGATCCCCGTGATCGAGGACGAGAACGTCGATCCCGAATTCGGGACCGGCTGCGTCAAGATCACCCCCGCCCACGACCCGAACGACTACGAGACCGGACTTCGCCACAAGCTTGAAAACATAATCGTCATCGACAACGATGCGAAGATAAACGAAAACGGCGGTATATACGAAGGCCTTGACAGATACGAGGCGAGACGCAGGATCGTCGCCGATCTCGAGGCCGGAGGATTTCTCGTCAAAACAGAGAAGATGACACACAGCGTCGGTCACTGCTACCGCTGCGGCACCGTTCTTGAGCCGGTCGCCTCCAAGCAGTGGTTCGTCAGCATGAAACCTCTCGCCGCCCCCGCTATCGAGTGCGTCAGACGCGGCGACACCTCCTTCGTTCCCGACAGATTCTCAAAGAACTACTTCAACTGGATGGAGAACATCAAAGACTGGTGCATCTCCCGCCAGCTCTGGTGGGGCCACAGGATCCCCGCCTACTACTGCGCCGACTGCGGCGAAGTGACGGTGTCCGAGACAGACGTCGACGTCTGTCCGAAGTGCGGCGGCAGGAAGATAACGCAGGACGAGGACGTCCTCGACACCTGGTTCTCCTCCGCCCTCTGGCCCTTCACGACGCTCGGCTGGCCGGACAAGACCGACGATCTCGAAAAATACTATCCGACGTCTGTCCTCGTCACCGGATATGACATAATCACCTTCTGGGTATCGAAGATGATCTTCATGGGTCTGAAGTTCATGGGTGAGAAGCCCTTCTCGCATGTCTTCATCCATGGACTCGTCAGGGACTCCCAGGGTCGCAAGATGTCCAAATCCCTCGGAAATGGCATCGATCCGCTTGAGATCATCGACAAATACGGCGCCGACGCCCTTCGCTTCGCCCTTGCCACCGGCAACAGCCCGGGCAACGACATGCGCTTCTCGGACGAGAAGATCGAGGCTGCCCGCAACTTCGCGAACAAGCTCTGGAACGCCTCGAGATTCGTCAGGATGAATCTCACCTGCGACAGCATCGCGCTTCCCGCGGCAGAACTGCTCGCGCCTGAGGACAGGTGGATACTCGACAGGTTCAACAGCCTTGTCGCGTCGGTCTCATCGAACCTCGACAAGTACGAGGTCGGCGTGGCTCTGGCACAGATCTACGATTTCGTCTGGGACGTCTACTGTGACTGGTATATCGAGCTGTCGAAGGCAAGACTCAACGGAGACGACGCGACCGCACGCGAGACCGCGGGACAGGTCCTCGCGTATGTTCTGACCGGGATTCTCAAGCTCCTTCATCCCTTCATGCCATTCATCACAGAGGAGATCTACCTCTCTCTGCCCAGATGCGAAGGCGACAGTGAGAGCGTCATGATCTCCGATTATCCGAAATACGATCCTTCTCTCTCCTTCCCCGCCGACTCAGAATCGATCGGAAGGCTGATCGCCGTGATAAAGGCGATAAGAGCGAGACGGACAGAAATGAACGTTCCGCCTTCCAGAAAGACCAGGATACTTATCGAGACGAACTATCCCGAAAGCTTCGGCAAGAACTCCGAGGGCTTTTTCAAGAGGCTGGCGTCGGCGTCGGCGGTCGAGGTCGGCGAAGGCGTCGGCGGATCTGCCGGCGAGAACGCGGTCAGGATCATAACCGATTCTGCGACCGTCTTCCTGCCGCTGAGCGAGCTTGTCGACACCGCAAAGGAAAAAGAAAGGCTCTCCGCCGACCTCGCAAAGATCAGAGGAGAGATCGCCAGACTCAAAGGCAAGCTTTCGAACGCGGGCTTCGTAGCCAAGGCCCCGGCGGCCGTCGTCGACGGCGAGCGCGCAAAGCTGGCAAAGGCCGAAGAGACCGAAAAAGGGATAATCTCGGCTCTCGAAAAACTGTAAAAGCAGTTTTCAATCAGGTCGGTAAATCCCTGACCGGATCAATAACAAAAAAAGACTCGCACTCCGCGAAGGCTCCGAACCTTCCCGCCTTGTGCGAGTCTTTCTTTATCTGTGATGTTTCCCCGGTCAAATCCGCCTTTCGACAGCTGTTTTGGGGTTTGCTGAGCAGGTATGTCTCGGCACTCTCGAGATATGGATAAAGATCGGTATTTCGTGCGACCTGTTCAGGATATCTTCTTTTTTCTTTCTGCCAGCATTACAACAATACGGACCAGGACCCCGACCGCAAAGAAGACGGCGATGTTGACAAAAGGCATGATGAATGGCGCGACCGACCGGTCAAGGATCCCGAAGGGATCGCCGGTGACGAAAAACCAGTTGAAATCGTTTGAGTAGGCGCCGGCCGAACCGGTATAGAAGAGATTGCCGATCACCGCCCAGAGCGTCATGCCCGAGATCACAGCGAGATCCTTCGGAAGACTCTTCCATCCGAGCTCGGATCCGCGGAAGGCGAGCATGAGAAAGCCGTAGCCCGCCATGAAGCCGTGAAAGAGCAGCGTCTGGACCACCCGGTAGCAGAGCGGATGGACGGCATGCCACATAACGCCCGCGGGATAGATGAGATAAACAAGGTTCGATATGAATCCGAGAAGAGCGAAATGAATCGACAGTCCTTTAAGCGCTTTGATTCGCCTTGACAGGAAGCAGGCGAGGCACATCGCGGTACAGATATGAAAAGGCAGCTTTTCAATGTCTATGTATTCATAGGCAAATGGCATGAGGAAAAAGTCGGCCATATAGAGTCCGAAAGCGATGTCGATAAAGACCTCGCAGCCAAGATCCTTCTGCCTGTCTGTTTTCTTTCTCACCGCGAAGAAGACGGCGAGCGCAGCCGCGACCGCGATGAATATGTAGACGAAATGCCAGACGCCGAAGCAGGTGAAGATCTCGCCGCCGGATTTATCGCAGAGGATATCGTGAATTGAGCTGTACATGGCGGTTCAGACAGGATGCACGCCGAGGACGGGATCGGCGTGAACGGCATCGATTCCGTATTTTTTCGCCTTGCGGTATTCGAAGAAATCTCTCGCGACATTCTCAAAGAGGGCGTAGGAAAGGATATCCTCCTCCTGCTCGTACCAGGGTGCGATCTCCTTCCTTATCCTGCCGATCTCGGGCGGGAGGCTGTCTGCAGGTCTTCCCTGTATCAGCGGCTCGTCTCCGACGATCTTCTCTACTACCGCCGGGTCTGTCCTTCCGGGAGTCCTTCCGTATTCTCCCCTGAGAAGACCTTTGAATTCCTTGGTAACCATTTTGTACCGCTCTCCCGACAGCACGTTCAGGACCGCCTGAGTTCCGACTATCTGCGACGAGGGAGTGACAAGAGGCGGATATCCCGCGTCAGCCCTGACGCGCGGCACCTCGTTCAGCACCTCTTCGAGCTTCTCACTCTTTCCCTGCTTTGCCAGCTGAGAAACAAGGTTGGAGAGCATGCCCCCGGGCACCTGGTATCTCAAAGCTCCGATATCGACTCCGAGCACCTTGTCGTTGATCAGACCGTCGGCAAGATACTTCTTCCGGAGCTCGGAAAAGACCGATCCGGCATCCGCCAGGGCGTCGAGCGACAGCCCGGTGTCGTAGGGCGTCCCGGCAAGTGCCGCGACCAGCGATTCGGTCGCGGGCTGAGAGGTGCCGTGCGAGAGGGGCGATAGTGCGCAGTCTATGACGTCGACACCGGCTTCGACGGCCTTGAGCTGCGTCATCTCGGCGATACCGGCGGTATCGTGAGTATGGAGAACGACGGGTATGTCGGTCTCAGCCTTCACGGCCTTTATCAGTTCATAGGCATCGTAGGGCTTCAGAAGCCCTGCCATGTCCTTGATGCAGATCGAATCGGCTCCCATCGACGCCAGCGTCTTCGCGTAGGAAGCAAAATAGGCGGTATCATATACCGGGCCAGTCGTGTAGCTGATCGCCGCCTGACAGTGTCCGCCGTATTTCTTTATCGCCTTCATCGAGCTCTCAAGGTTCCGCGCGTCGTTGAGGGCGTCGAACACCCTTATGATGTCGATCCCGTTTTCGATCGATTTGGCAACGAACATCTCAACGACATCGTCAGGATAATGGCGGTATCCGAGTATGTTCTGGCCTCTGAAAAGCATCTGGAGCTTTGTGTTCTTCACATGCTTCCTGATCGTCCTGAGGCGGTCCCAGGGATCCTCGTGCAGAAATCTGAGACAGGCGTCAAAGGTAGCTCCGCCCCAGCATTCGAGAGAATGATAGCCTACGCGGTCGAGGAGCTCAAGAGCCGGAAGCATGTCTTCTGTGCTCATCCTGGTCGCCAGAAGCGACTGATGCGCGTCGCGCAGTACTGTATCGGTGATTAAAACCTTTTTCGGCATTTTTTGAAAATATGTCCTTTATGATCTTATTCTGAAAACAGATGCGAAAGAATATTCAGAGTGCGACTCGACGTATACAACCGATTAAAGATGCATGAACAGATCTCGCGGCAAGCGAAATCGCAGTCTGACAGCGGCATTATGAGAAGAATGAGATAAAGACTCCGGCTGCGACCGCCGATCCGATGACGCCTGCGACATTCGGCCCCATCGCGTGCATGAGCAGGAAGTTTGAGGGATCGGCTCTTCTTCCCT
>ONVJ01000041.1 GCA_900321265.1 uncultured Eubacteriales bacterium | reverse complement strand
GGGCACGCAGGCGTGTCTCGCGCTCAAGGAGGAAGGCTACGAGGTCGTTCTCGTCAACTCCAACCCCGCCACGATCATGACCGACACTTCGATCGCCGACAAGGTCTATATGGAGCCTCTTACCCCCGAATATATCGCCAAGATCATCAGATACGAGCGCCCCGACGCCATCCTGCCCGGGATCGGCGGACAGACCGGACTCAATATCGCGATCGAGCTTGAGAAGAAGGGCGTGCTCGCCGAATGCGGCGTCGAGCTGCTGGGAACCAAGAGCGGATCGATAGAAAAAGCCGAGGACCGCGAGCTCTTCAAGGAGCTCTGCGGGTCGCTCGGCGAGCCGACTCTCCCCTCGGGGATCGCGTCGTCGGTCGACGAAGGCCTCGCCGCCGCCGAAAAGATCGGTTATCCGGTGGTCCTGAGGCCGGCTTTCACGCTCGGCGGCACCGGCGGAGGATTTGCGGACAGTCCGGAGGAACTGATCCCGATGATGAAGAACGCGCTCTCGGTCTCGCCGCTCGGTCAGGTGCTGGTGGAAAAGAGCGTAAAGGGCTTCAAGGAGATCGAATACGAGGTCATACGCGACCGCAACGACACCGCGATCACGGTCTGCAACATGGAAAACCTCGATCCGGTCGGGATCCACACCGGCGATTCTGTCGTCGTCTGCCCTTCGCAGACGCTGACGAACAAAGAATACCAGATGCTGCGCGACAGCGCGCTGAAGATAATCCGCGCGCTTGAGATCGAGGGGGGATGCAATGTGCAGTTCGCGCTCGATCCCCGCTCCTTCGACTACTATCTGATCGAGGTCAACCCGAGGGTCTCGCGGTCGTCCGCTCTTGCCTCAAAGGCCAGCGGCTACCCGATAGCGAGGGTCTCCGCAAAGATCGGGATCGGTATGACGCTTGACGAGATCATGCTCGCCAACACCCCCGCGGCCTTCGAGCCGGCGCTCGACTATGTCGTCATCAAGCTCCCGCGCTTTCCCTTCGACAAGTTTGCCGACGCGAACAACACCCTCTCGACGCAGATGAAGGCGACGGGCGAGGTCATGAGCATCGGGCGTACCTTCGAGGAAAGCCTGCTCAAGGGGATAAGGTCGCTCGAGATAGGCGCCTTCCACCTTCACATGCCGAAATTCGACGGCAAGGACGCCGGCAGCCTTCTCGAATACGTTAAGACGGGCACCGACGACCGCCTGTTCGCGGTCGCCGAGCTCATGAGGCTGGGTTGCGGCGCCGATACTATATCGACGGCGACCGGGATAGACAGGTTCTTCCTTGACAAGATAGCTAAGATCGTCTGCGAGGAGGAAAGACTCACAGAGGCGCCGTCTGATCCCGCGGAGCTTCGGAACGCGAAGCGGATGGGCTTCTCCGACAGAGAGATCGCCCTTCTCTGGGGCATGCGCGAGACAGATGTCTTCTCGATGAGGGAGAAGCTCGGCATCCTTCCGGTATACAAGATGATAGACAGCTGCGCGTCTGAGTTCGACAGCTACATACCCTATTTCTACTCGACCTACGAGGAGGAGAACGAGTCCGCCGTATCCGACAGGCGGAAGATCATCGTCCTGGGATCCGGACCGATCCGGATCGGTCAGGGCGTCGAGTTCGACTATTCGACCGTCCACGCCGTCAGAACGATACGCAAAGCCGGCTTCGAGGCGATAGTCATCAACAACAATCCCGAGACGGTGTCGACAGACTACACCTGCTCGGACAAGCTTTATTTCGAGCCCCTCTGCCCCGAGGACGTCATGAACATCGTCGCCCTTGAGAAGCCGGAAGGCATAATCGCCACTCTGGGCGGGCAGACGGCGGTGAATCTGGCTCAGCCTCTCAGCGAACGCGGAGCCGTCATCATCGGGACCGGCCCCGACGCGATCGACCGCGCCGAAGACCGCGATCTCTTTGAAAAGCTCCTGCTCTCGCTCGACATCCCCCAGCCCGCAGGGCGCGCGGTGACATCTGTCGAAGAGGGGATCGCCGCCGCGCGGGAAATCGGCTACCCGGTGCTCGTCAGGCCGAGCTTTGTCCTCGGCGGTCGCGCGATGCAGATCGTGGCGAAGGAGAGCCTGATGTCGGAATACCTGAGCACCGCAGTCGCGATCGACGCCGACCGTCCGGTCCTCGTGGACAGATACATCCGCGGCAAGGAGGTCGAGGTCGACGCCGTCTGCGACGGAGAGCGGGTCTTCGTCGCGGGGATCATGGAGCTCGTCGAGAGGACGGGCGTGCATTCGGGGGACTCGATCAGCGTCTATCCCTCCTACAGTCTCTCCGGGCGGGTGAAGGAGACGATCCTCGACTACACCGTAAAGCTAGGCCGCGGGATCGGTATCGTCGGCCTGTTCAACATACAGTTCATCGTCGATCCGTCAGAGAAGGTCTACGTCATCGAGGTCAACCCGCGCTCCTCGCGGACGGTGCCCTTCCTCTCGAAGGCGACCGGATACAATCTCGCCGACATAGGCACACTGGCGATGCTGGGAGTGTCGCTGCCCGAGCAGGGACTGTTTCATCGGTACCCTGAGGAAAAGAAGAGATCCTATGTCAAGGTGCCGGCTTTCTCCTTCTCAAAGCTGAGAGGGATGGACGCCTTCCTGTCGCCCGAGATGAAGTCGACGGGAGAGGCTATAGGCTACGACCGGGAGCTGCACCGCGCCGCCTACAAGGCGATGATCGCATCGGGTCTCGTCCTGCGCAACTACGGGACGGTGCTCGTAAGCGTCGCCGACGAGGACAAGGATGAGACGGTGCCTCTCGTCAGACGTTTCTGGGACATGGGGTTCAAGATCGAGGCGACGACGCTGACCGGCGAGATCCTCAACGCCGCGGGCATCCCCGCGAAGATACTGAAAAAGCCGAGCGAAGGCAGCACAGAAGTCCTCGACTCTATCAGATCAGGCAGCATCAGTTATGTGATCAACACCCGCGCGATACTGTCCGGGATACACTACGGCGACGGCTTCATGATCCGCGCCTGCGCCGCGGGCTGCGGGGTTACCATGCTCACCTCCCTCGATACCGTGAGGATGATCCTCGACGTCCTCGAGGAGATCACTCTCGGCATATCGACCATCGATTCCGAATAAAGGAGGATCAAAATGCGCTTTACGAAAATGCAGGGACTCGGGAACGACTACCTTTACGTCTTCGGCGACGTCCCGGAAAACGCCCCGGAGATCTCGCGGCGGCTGTCCGACCGCAGGTTCGGCGCCGGCTCCGACGGGATGATATATATCTCCGGCAGCAGTACCGCGGATTTTTCGATGAGGATATTCAACGCCGACGGCAGCGAGGCGGAGATGTGCGGGAACGGCATCAGATGCGTCGGGAAATACGTATACGACAAGGGCTACACCGACAGGAAAACGCTGACCGTCGAGACCCTCTCGGGGATAAAAAAACTCTCGCTGGACGTC
>ONVJ01000163.1 GCA_900321265.1 uncultured Eubacteriales bacterium | reverse complement strand
GGACGCGACGGATAAAGACAGAGATGCAGATGAAGGGCCGGGTATCGTGCTCGTCAGCGCCGAGACCGTCACGCCCGACAGAGCGGGAGAGCAGCCTGCGCAGGCTGCCGTCCCGGCCGTGAAAGAGACCGGCAGCGACGGCGCGGACGCAAGAGAGGCCGTTCCCGCGAAGGATGCCGAAATGCAGACTGAAAACGCCGGGCCCGCAGCCGCGGCTGAGGAAACGCCGGAAGACATCGATCCCGAACCGGATGAGACCGCATCAGATGCCGCGGATGCCGCGGATGAGGCCGAATCTGCCGGAGAGCTGCCGGATTCCCTGCCGGAGGACGCCGAAGATCAGTCGGGAGACGCACAAGAGGCTCTTCCCGAAGAAAACGAGGCGCCCGAGCTTCTTCCGGAAGAAGCAGAATCTGAGAATATCCCCGCGGAACACGCCGGACCGGATGCCTCGACCGATGCGGCTGATGCAGCGGAGGAAGAAACCGAGCCTGTTGAAGACGGAAGCGAAGACGAACTGCTCACCTCTCTTGAAGCCGTGTTCGGGAAGAGACCGGAGGAACGCGATGATTCCTCCGCTCCAGACAGTGACATCCCGGACGTCGCGGCGGATGATATCGCCGCAGACGCGGAGACGATGACCGAAGCCGGCAGCGGGGACAGCGCGGAGGACGGCAAAGCCGAAGCGGCCGACGAGGTCGACGAGCTGAACGCGAAACTGCGCACCCTTCTCGGGTTCCTCTCGACCGAACATGAGAGTCCGGAAGCTGACGAAGCCCCGGAAGCCGCGGCCGAAGAAGACGCGGGCATACAAAAAGATGCAGCAGAAGAAGACTCGGACATATCCGAAGCCGCGGCCGGAGAAGCTGCCCCGACCGCTAAAGAGCCGGAGGTCGGCGATGCCGCCCCGGAAGCGCTGTCAATAGTTTTCCCGGACGAGGGAGAAGCGGTTAAAGACCTGCCGGAAGAGAAGCCGGCGCTCCGGGAAGAAACCGGTGCCCCCGGAAAGGAAAAGGAGATCCCCGGCGCTCCGTCGGGCACGGCCGAAGACCGCAGGTCTTTTTCAGACATGCGCAGCTCGCTTGAGGCGATAAGACGCAAGCTGAAGAGATAAAGATAAAGATTAAACTAAAGACACAGACATATGACCGGTACCTGCCGGGGCCCTTCCGGGTCCCCCGGCGGGCATCCGGCAAGACACAAAACAAGCATTTTTTCATTAAGGACTGGACGAAAAATGGCAAAGGACTACACAGCAACCCTTAACCTGCCGCAGACCGACTTCGCCATGAGGGCAAATCTGCCCCAGCGCGAACCAGAGATGCAGAAATACTGGGAGGAGATCGACCTCTACCGGCTCATGCTCGAAAAGAACGCCGGAAAGAAGCAGTTCCTGCTTCACGACGGCCCTCCCTTCTCGAACGGCGACATCCATATGGGCCATGCCCTCAACAAGATCCTCAAGGACATCATCGTCAAATCGAAGACGATGGAGGGCTACTACGCTCCTTACATCCCCGGATGGGACAATCACGGGATGCCGATCGAGTCGGCGATCATAAAAAAGAACAAGCTGAACCGGAAGAACATGTCGATCCCCGAGTTCCGCGCCGCCTGCGAGAAGTTCGCGCGTGATTTCGTCGTAAGACAGAGCGAACAGTTCTGGAGACTCGGCGTCACCGGCGACTGGAAGCACCCCTATGTGACCATGGCTCCGAAATTCGAGGAGCGCGAGGTCAGGGTGTTCGGCGAGATGTTCCGCCGCGGATATATCTACAAGGGCCTGAAGCCTGTCTACTGGTGCCCCTTCGACGAGACGGCTCTCGCCGAGGCCGAGATCGAGTATTCCGACGACAGGTGCACCTCGATCTACGTGAAATTCGCCCTTAAGGACGACAAGGACGGGAAGCTGACCGGTATCGCCGATCCGTCGAGGACATATTTCATCATCTGGACGACGACGACCTGGACGCTTCCGGGCAACCGCGCGATCGCCCTCAATCCCGACGTCGACTATTCTGTACTGAAGACGCAAGACGGCGATTTCTTCATCGTCGCTTCGGCGCTTGCCGGAAAGACTATGGCCGCCGGAGGGATTGCGGAATATGAGACGGTCGCCGTCATGCCCGGACGCGAGTTCGAGTATATGACCGCACGCCATCCATTCCTCGACATCGACAGCCTCATCGTCTGCGCCGACTATGTCACCACCGAGAGCGGAACCGGCTGCGTCCACACCGCTCCCGGCTTCGGCGCCGACGACTATCTGACCGGCAAGAGATACGGCCTTGAGATCGCCGTTCCGGTCGACGACAGGGGATACCAGACCGAGGCCGCCGGAAAATACGCCGGCATCTACTATGAAAAATCGAACGAAGTCATACTCGCCGACCTGAAGGAGAGCGGAGCGCTCTTCGCGTCGGAGGAGACCGTCCACTCATACCCGCACTGCTGGAGATGCAAGAACCCGATAATCTTCAGGGCAACTCCGCAGTGGTTCTGCTCGACCGCCGCCTTCAGCGAGGATGCGGTAAAGGTCTGCGCCGACGTGAAGTGGCAGCCCGCCTGGGGCGGAGAACGCATCGTCCAGATGGTCCGCGAGCGGACCGACTGGTGCATCTCGAGACAGCGCCACTGGGGACTTCCGATCCCCGTCTTCTACTGCGCCGACTGCGGCGCGACGGTCTGCGACAGCTACACGATCGGCAAGGTGGCCGAGAAGTTCGGAGAAGAGGGCTCGAACTCCTGGTTCAGCCTCGATCCCTCCGCCTTCCTCGGCGACTACGGCTGCCCGAAGTGCGGAAGCAGGAACCTCGTCAAGGAGACGAACACCCTCGACGGCTGGTTCGATTCGGGCTCTACTCATTTTGCCGTCGTCGAGAATGGCGGCTACGATCCCGCCTGGCCGAAGGACGTCTCCTGGCCGGCAGATCTCTATCTCGAGGGTTCCGACCAGTACCGCGGCTGGTTCCAGTCGTCTCTCCTGACCGCGATCGGCGCCGGCATGAAGGAGGCCCCCTACAGGACGGTCCTCACGCACGGCTGGACGGTCGACGGAGAGGGAAGGGCGATGCACAAATCGCTCGGCAACTCGATTTATCCCTCGGATATCATAAAGAAATACGGAGCCGACCTCGTCAGGCTCTGGGTGGCGTCGAGCGATTATTCTGTCGACGTCCGCTGCTCCGACAACATCTTTAAACAGCTCTCAGAGACCTATAGGAAGATCCGGAACACCGCGAGGATCATGCTCGCCAACCTCGGCG
>ONVJ01000077.1 GCA_900321265.1 uncultured Eubacteriales bacterium | reverse complement strand
TCGGTGCGGAGGATCTGTGCGGTGTTTTCAGGGGTAAAATCGTATCTGTCCGCAAAGGAGGCGACCCAGCCGGCGTGTTTTCCGCATACCGGGTCATTCGCGATCTCGTCGGCGCCGGCGCCGCCGGTCAGCATCGTCTCAAGCCGGGACAGCTCCGAGAGCAGCCGCGCGGGAAGGATCGCGAGTCCCATCACCTCAATGAGACCGATGTTCTCCTTCTTGATATTGTGCTTGTCGGCGTGCGGGTGGAAGACCCCCATCGGGTGTGCCTCGTCGGTGATGTTGTTCCGAAGGACGAGATCGATCTCGTAGTCGGTCCCGCGGCGCCTCGCGATCGGGGTGACGGTGTTGTGCGGGACTCCGTGCGTTTCGGCGAAGATCCCTGCTGAGGGATCGCTGTAGCCTCTCCAGGCGGCGAGAAGCCTGTCGGAAAGCTCTGTCAGCGACTCTCTGTCTGCCGAGCGTAGCCTGATGACCGACATCGGCCAGTCGACGACCGACGCCTTTACGCCGGGGTATCCCTCAAATCGGAGAGCGACGGCTTCGCCCGCCCTCTCCATCGGGAATTCGTAGCAGCCGCCCTGCATGTGGTCGTGCGAGAGGATCGATCCGCCCACGATCGGCAGATCGGCGTTCGAGCCGATGAAGTAGTGCGGCAGGAAGGTGACGAAGTCGAACATCCGGACGAAGGTCTCCCGGCTGATCCTCATGGGTTCGTGCTTCGGCGACAGGACGATGCAGTGCTCGTTGTAATAGACGTAGGGGGAGTACTGCATCAGCCATTTTTCCCCGCCCAGACCGACCGGGATCTGGCGCAGGTTCTGTCTCGCCGGCCTGAGAAGATCGCCGGCAAAACCGACGTTCTCCTTGCAGAGAAGGCATTTCGGATAGCCGGTCTGCGGCGCGTTCTTCGCCGCCGCGATGTCGCGGGGATCCTTTTCGGGTTTCGAGAGGTTGATCGAAATGTCGATGTCGCCGTAGCGGGAGGCGACCGACCACCGCCTGTCCTTTGCGATGCGGTCGGCGCGTATGTAGTTCGAATCGATCGCGAGACGGTAGAAGTAATCCGACGCCTCGCGGGGATCGCTGCGCCAAAGGCGCGAAAACTTCCTGTCGACGTCAGACGGACGCGGCGTGAGGATGCCCATCAGGAGGGTGTCGAACCTGTCGGATGCCGCGGGACCTTCCGGGATCACTCCCTCTTTCGCGGCAATCCCGCACAGGGCGGCGAGTATTTCGCAGAGCGGGGGCCTTTCCCCCGACCTCCGCGGCGTGTAGCCGTCAAGGCCGAGCCTTTCGCATATCTGGTTCGCGCAGAATATCCTGTCCGCCCTGCGGATGAGTTTTTTTTCGGCCGCGTAGTCAAGCAGCGAGGTGATGAGCCGGTCGGTCTCGTAAGTGGCTTTCATTGTATCTGTGTCGGTTCCTTTCCCTGTCGTTGGTCCGAAGTCATGAAGCGATCTTGCTTCAGCCGTTTTTCGCGGCTTCAAGGCAGCGGTCGACCGCCCTGCCGATCCAGTTGTTCCAGAATATCCAGTCGTGGATGCCGGGACCGTCCTCGAATAGAAAGCGGAATCCGTCGGCTTTGCCGGTCGACTGCATATAGTCGCGGAAGGTGAGATTGTCCCTGTATAGCGAGTCCTGCTGTCCGCAGCAGGCGTAGAGCGCAGGCTTCGGGGCGGAGTCGGGGAAGCTGTCGAGGACGTGAAAAAGATCCGAGTCGGTGTCCTTCGCGCAGGTCCTGAAGTCGTCGCCCCAGATCGACGCGGCCTCGGTGAGCCATTTGCACTCCGTGAGGACGCGGACTATGTCGAGGCAGCCCGACAGCGACGCCGCGGCGGCGTAGGCTTCCGGCTTCAGCAGGGCGGTGCGGACCGCGCCGTATCCCCCCATCGACAGTCCGGCGATGAAGTTCTTTTCACGCTTGCCGGAGAGGCGGTAGACGCGTCTTACGACCGACGGAAGCTCCTCGGCGATATATGTGAAGTACTTTTTTCCGTATTTCATGTCGTGGTAGAAGCTGTTTTCCCCCTCCGGCATGACGACGGCGATATGCCTCGAGGCAGCGTAGCGCTCGACGTTGCTCTTTCTCACCCAGGATTCGTGGTTTCCGTGCATCCCGTGGAGAAGATAAAGTGTCGGGATGTCCTCCGTCGGAGTCTCATCGGGAAGTATGACATTGATGAGGGTGTCGTGCGACAGCGAATTCGCCCTGAAGCTGAGTGTGGAAAGCATAGTTCGCTCCTTTCGCGCCCGGTCTCAACCGGATTG
>ONVJ01000268.1 GCA_900321265.1 uncultured Eubacteriales bacterium | reverse complement strand
TCATCGCCGCAACTGTTTTCTTCAGACCGCTTCCTGAGCCGGAAGCAGAGCGCGACTACGAAAGCCCCGAGGCTGAACGAGAGAACGGCCACCATTATATAACCCAGAGCGCCGTGATCCGAGACGATGCTCCCCGCGATCCCTTCCTCCGGTCCCGCGAAACTGACGGCAGGAACGGCGGCGACGACCAGCGCGGCCGCAACGGCAAACGCGAAACAGACGGCGAAGACTGTCGCCGACTTAAAAGCAAGACCGCGGCGTTCCTTTTCACGTCTTTTTTCAGACACGCGCCGGCGGAGCTCCTCCACCCTCTCTTCAGATGTCCGCATTTGTGATCCCCTCCTTTTCCAGCTCGGCGCGCAGCCTCGCCTTGCCGTTGTTAAGCAGGTTTTCGACCCGCTTTACTCCGCATCCCAGCACCGACGCGGCATTCGCGTAACTCATTTCCATTACATAGACCAGCCACAGTGCCTCTCTGTACTGCGGAGCGATTCGGTTCAGGCATCGCCGAAGAGCGGCGTTCCGCTCATCTCTCGCGGCAGCCTCGCCCGGAGTGTCGTCTTCGTCGGCCACGGTGTCGATCAGCGTCTCGTCGAGGCAGAACTCCTGCCGCTTCGACCTGATCTTACGCAGACGGCAGGCCTTGTTCCATGCCGTCCTGAACAGATAGGCGCGGAATTTTCCCTCGCCGATCCTCGGACGGTCGACGAATATCGACGCAAAGCAGTCGAGCATTATGTCCTCCGCGTCCTGCGGATCGTGAAGGAAGGCGTCGATGTAGGCGGTCAGGGAGTCTCCGTAGCGAAGCATCAGCCTGTCCCCGGCGGTACTGTCCCCGTCAAGATAATCACGGTACAACCGGTCGTCCGTCATGTTTCTCTGCCTCTCGTCCACTGATAAGCGATCCTCGGCGAGCCGTCGGCGAGACGGATGATCCCGCAGCGGATGAAACCGTGTTTAGCCACAAGATGACGCATGGTCGAGTTGTTCTCGTGTGTATCGATCCTTAAGTTATCGGTCAGACTCTTGCAGTAATCGGCGGCGCATGCGAACACGCCACCGCTGCCGTCGCCGGCTATACGGTGTATCGTCAAATAATCCTCACCGTTAGGCCAGGCGCCGTCCTCGATCGAGGCGTATGTGGGATCGGCGCCGGTAAAGAGGGCGAACACTCCGCGGACGGTGCCGTCGCCATCGCAGACCACCTGCGATCTGCCGAGTCTCACGTCGGCCTCGACGTCCTCCGGAAGAGGTTTTGAGTCCCCCCACTGTGTCGGATTGCCGGTGCGTTTCATATATTCGCGTGCCGCCGCGTAGATCTCGAATATGCGGGGCAGATCTCCGGGGACCGCAGGTCTGACCGTCATCTTTTTCGCCTTTCGATTTGATGGAATAATAATATATTATTATACCCGAACATTACCCTGCTGTCAAGTCCCTGATTGAAACGATCACATAATCATGCAGGCCGGATATTCATTCCGAAAGCGAATAAAACACTTGACAACAGGACAAATAATGATATAATTTATGCATAGTTTCAATTTTCGCGGAAAAATAGCCGGGCTCTCTTCCTCAGGTATCCGCAACCGGGAGCGCTGAGGACCCCGCGGCTGTCCGCGCACGAAGGAGCAGCAGATAGTGAGACTTGTAAAAATGCACGGCATCGGCAACGATTACATATACGCCGACTGCATGAGGGAAAGCATCGCCGATCCCGCGGAGCTTGCGGTGCGGATATCCGACCGCCATTTCGGCGTAGGAGGAGACGGCCTGATCATGATCTGCCCCTCCGGCATCGCCGACGCGAAGATGCGGATGTTCAACAACGACGGATCGGAAGGAAGCATGTGCGGAAACGGTATCCGCTGCGTCGGAAAATATCTTTACGACAACCGGTACGTAAAAAGCTCCCGCGTATCGATCGAGACTCTGAGCGGCATAAAACAGCTCGACCTCATCACATCGGGAGGCGTATGCACCGGAGCCAGGGTAGATATGGGTACGCCCAGCTTTTCCGCGGGAGAGATCCCCGCTCTGCTGCCGGGCATCCCGGCGGAAGAGGATCCCGGCACCGTCAGATTCACCGCCGGGAGCCGGGGATACGAGGCGTCTCTCGTAAATATCGGGAACCCTCACTGCGTCATCTTCGTCGACGACGCCGACGGCACCGATCCCGCGGGCGCCGGCCCCCTGATCGAGCGGCTTCCTATCTTCCCCGAGCGCGTAAACGTCGAATTCGTCACAGTGAAGGACCGCGGATCGATGCGGATGCGGGTCTGGGAGCGCGGTTCGGGCATCACGATGGCGTGCGGGACCGGAGCGACCGCCTCAGCGGTCGCGGCGATCCGCCGGGGGCTCTGCGACAGCCCCGTCCGGGTAGGGCTCGACGGAGGAGAGCTCGTCATCGAGTGGGCCGGGGAGGGCGGACACGCCTTCATGAGCGGCAGCGCGACATATGTATTCGACATAGAAGGATACGGTACCGACGGCAGACTGCCGCGGGATCGGATATCTTCAGCATCCCCCGGAGTGCCGGGACAGGAGTAAGAGTATGGCAAGGATAAACGAAAACTTTCAAAAGCTTCCCGGAAGCTATCTTTTCAGCGAGGTCGGAAAACGGCGCAGAGCCTTCATCGACGCCCATCCCGACGCCGACGTAATCTCGCTCGGCATCGGCGACGTCACACTTCCCCTCACTCCCTCCGCGATCGAGGCGCTGCACCGGGGCACCGATGAGATGAGCCGCCCCGAGACCTTCCGGGGATACGGTCCCGAGCAGGGCTACGCCTTTCTCAGGGAAGCGATCGCGAAGGCCGACTTCGGCGAACGGGGCGTCCGGATCGATCCCGACGAGATATTCATCGGCGACGGGGCAAAGAGCGATACCGGGAACATCGGCGATATCTTCGACCTTGACAACAAGGTCGCCGTCTGCGACCCCGTCTATCCGGTCTACGTCGATACGAACGCCATGGCGGGACGGGCGGGAAACTACGATCCCTCCACCGGCAGATGGGACGGCCTGATCTATATCCCGGGGACCGCGGAGAACGGCTTCGTGCCCGGAATACGGGACATTCCCGTCGGGAGCACGCCGGATATCATCTATCTCTGCTTCCCCAACAACCCCACCGGAACGGTCGCGGGAAAAGAAGAACTGAAGGAATGGGTAGACTACGCCATATCAAACCGGGCCGTCATCCTCTTCGACGCCGCATACGAGGCGTATATCACCGACCCTCTGATACCTCACAGCATTTATGAGATCCCCGGCGCCGACGAATGCGCGATCGAGTTCCGCAGCTTCTCGAAGAACGCGGGCTTTACCGGACTTCGCTGTAGCTATACCGTGATCCCGAAAAGGCTTAAGGTAGGAGGGACTTCGCTGAACTCTCTCTGGAACAGGCGTCACTCCACCAAATTCAACGGCACGCCCTACATAGTTCAGCTGGCTGCGGCGAGCGTTTACACCCCCGAAGGAAAAGCGGAGACCCGCGGGCTTGTGGAATACTATCTTGAAAACGCGAAGATCATACGCGAAGGGCTGAAAGAAGCCGGTTTCGGAGTCTGGGGAGGAGTAAACTCGCCTTACATCTGGCTGAAGACGCCCGGAGGGATGTCATCCTGGGACTTCTTTGATTACATGCTGAACTCGCTCAGCATAGTCGGAACACCCGGAAGCGGTTTCGGTCCGTCGGGCGAGGGCTACTTCAGGCTGACCGGTTTCGGAAGCCGGGAGAACACTCTGCGGGCGGTGGAAAGAATCAAAAAACTGTAAAAAATATCATCTCATAGACTGCGAGATCGCGACGAGCGACGAATTGTCCGCAAAGCCGCGGTTCTCGTAAAACACCGATCTGATCTCCTCTGGCGATCCGGTTGTGATAAGATAGCTGTACTCTACCGGCTTGAATGAGACCAGCTTCAGCGTAAGTAGCGGCGCGACGTAGTTCGTCGCGCTGTCCGACGCCGACTTCGATCCGTTGTATCCGAATCTTCCGGCGTAGAACTGATCGATGCCCGGCACGTACAGACCGACACCGTAATCATCGGTCGATGACACCCAGGCACACCATGTCTCGTCGTTGCCTTTTTTCATCGTGAACCGGCAGGAGTTCGCGTATGCCGCGTCCCCCCAGAAGGGCAGCCCGTCCTTTACCGTGAGCGTGTCGCCGCTCCATCCCGCAGTCCCGCCGTAGTAGACGAAACGGTCGAGGTAGCTGACGGTATAGAAGGCGGGGAGCTCCTGATGGGCGTATCTGTGCTCCCAGCCCGAGAAATCGACGAAGCGGTTGTCGACCCTGATGAACCCGTCGGTCAGGGTGTATCTGTTTTCCATATAGCTGGGAGTTATCTTACCGTTCAGCGACCAGTCCTGCGGCTGCGCCTTGACGTATACCGAATCCCCGGTCACCTCAAAGTCGATGAGACGGCTGGAATTTCCGTACTTGTCGCCTCCCTGGACGGGGTTGTAGGACCATTTCGAGCCGTTGAACTCGCCCGGGGTGTATGAGGCGTTGCCTCCCGTGCCGTAGTAGGACTGCTGGATAAGCCTGCCGGTATCGTGCCCGTTTATAAGATTCGACAGCCCCGCGACGGGGCATTTTTTGTCCTCGATGCAGTTTATGCCTCCGCCCCAGGAGAGTCTGATACCCACCCTGAAGCGGTCGTTCTCAAGATAGTACACCCCTCCGGGGAGGGCGTCGGCGGTCTCTGCCGAGACCGACAGCAGTTCGAATTTCGTCGTTCCCTTCAGGGGCTTGATCTTTACCGATTCAATCGAACTGCCCGTCATTCCGTCGAGG
>ONVJ01000092.1 GCA_900321265.1 uncultured Eubacteriales bacterium | reverse complement strand
GAGATCAGACGGTCCAGAATGCTCCTGTCCTTTTTGAGCGCCGCCGCAAGCTTGTCAAGCGCTTCGGTATCGATATCGTCCGATGAGAAAAGATCCGATTCCATACCGGCTTTGAAGCTGCCTTCATCCAGCCTTTCAACCGCGTTTTTCCAGTTATCCCTCGCTTTTTCGACGGTTGACAGTTTATCTCTAAGCGCCTCAAGAGATTCTTCCGCCGCCGAAAGCAGATCTCTTTGATTTTTCAGAGGCAGATACAGCCCTGAATAAAGCAGTTCTGTTCCTGCGTACAGCAGCACTTGCTGATATTCCCGGAGGTTTTCCAGGACAGCGTCTGCCCGCTCGGAAAGCAGAGAGATCTGCTGTATGCAGACGACGGCGCGTTTTCCGGTCTTTTCCAGATCGGAGGAGGATATGCCCTGCTCTCCGGGAAGGTCGTCACCTGTCTGTTTTTTTGACGCGGTCAGGAACAGATCTCCGGCAGCGCAGAGTCTGCTTATGCTGTCGCTTCTGTCATAAACCTCGAAAAGAAAGCCGACGGCTTCGGCGAGGCCGGCCTCGCAGCCTTCCGGATCTGATGCGTCGGCATTCAGATCATGACCGCCGCTTCCGATCTTTCTTGCGACGAATTCCGCGGTCTCAAGGCAGTCCCGATCGTTCAACAGGCGATACAGATCCGAAAGAGATAATTCATCGGTCTTTGCGAGATCAGCGGAGTCGCCTCCGAAAGGAAGTGTGAAAGCGTCTGAAAAGAATTTCTCCGCCAGAACAGACAGTATGAACAGTCTGAAGATGTCTCCGGCGGCGTCAAGGATCTCTTCCGTCCTCTCTCTGTCGGCTGGGAGCTTCGCGGATGACTGCGCCGAAAGATAACTGTTCAGCGCATCCCATGCCGCTTTTGCCAGAGGCTGTACGCCGGAATATTCGGTATCGTATTCTATCTTCTTCTCCGCGGCCGCAGTCTGTCCGGAGATCCCCCGGAAGCTATCAAGTTTTGTCAGCAATCCGTCTGCCAGAAGCAAAGGCCCCCTGTATTTCATATATTCGACTATCTGCTTTTCCATTACCGCGGGATTTGCAATTGCCGAAGATCCCGCGGATTCGATACTGAAATCGACCGCGGTCATATCCACAAGACCTCCCCAGCTGTCTTTGACACCGAAAAAACCTGTTAGAGCATTCAGGAAAGAGCGGCTGTAGCTGTCGCACAGGTCCAGATATCCGTCGGCCTCGATACTCTCGCGAAAATAGCGCGATACATTCTCGGTCAGTTCATCGTCGTCGGAGGATACCGCGAAAAGGCCGAACAGCCCGTAGAAAAGCCTGTCATAATCCGCAAGCGCGGAATTCAGCGCCAGCTCACACGCTCCCGAGGCTGCGGTTCTTGCCGCTGAGATCCTGCTTCCGTCGAGGACGATCCCCGCGACGGTCAGCATCGGCATGATCAGCACCGCAAGAAGCACTGACACCGATCCGGTGATAATTCTTTTTGATCGATTATTTAGTAAAGGCATTTTTTTGTATTATTGATCGGTTCATCCGATCAGTCCGCCGGACGAGATCTTAAAGCTCTCAAAGAAACGCGAAAGCCTTCCGCCCGTATCCCCCTCCCCCGAACCGATCCCGAAACGCTCGAGGAGGTCGCCGGCTATATCGCATACCGTGTCGGTGTTTCTGACAAACTCGCCGGGATCGACAACCGCCGCGGTCACCTCTGTTTTTGAAAGCGACGGTGAGGTGATGCCCGCCTTTCTCAGGATGGCGGGGAACCCTCCTCTTCTGTTTACCGAGGCGGTCACGGTTTTAAGTACTCCGTTCTGTCTGACGCTTATCGTGCAGACTGTCTTCTCTCCGCGGAAAAGCATACATCCGTCGATTTCTTTCTTCATATTCTTTTCCATCTGTGAAAAGGCGTCCTTTGACGAGCCCGAAAGATATCTGTAGGGCTTGTGCACCGCGGAAAGTGCGTTTACGGCTGCCGATTCAAGGTTGGCGTCGGTAACGAGCGATTCCCGTCCGTCGAGACCGTATTTCAGATAAAGCGCATAGTAACCCGGACACGCGAATTCTTCTGCGGCGACCGACGCGTATTCCGAAGCAATTCTTTTTACCGACGCGTTCTCAAGAAAGAAGAAGAAGGTCAGAAGCAGCAGAGAAAGGACGGCAAAACACAGCGGAAGAACGATTACGGCCTCAACGATCTCCGCGGCTCCGGATGAGTCCCGCCTGTCAGTGTCGCAGGGAGGCTCAGAAATCATCGATCGCACCGTTGATCCTGTTGAAGAGCCGGGCAACTATTCCGAGAAGCTGATTCCTGAAGATCACGGCGAGCGCGATCACCACGATTATTATCAGTATGATCGCGATAATATTTGTTTCCCCCGATTCCGACAGCATCCCCTTTTTTATTCCGGCAAGTTCCCCGGATCTCCGGGAAGCAGCACGGGCAGTCCTGCCGTTCGGTATTTCTTTGGCTTTCCTTTGAATGATCGTCATTTTTTCTCCTTTCGAATCGATCAGATCAATCCCGAAAACAACGGGACGATTATGATAAGCAGTATTCCGATAAACATCATCATCAGCGGGACCAGCAGTCTGCCTTCCGCTTTTTTCCCTTCAACCACAGCTCTGTTCTTTTTCTCAGCCCAGCACTCTCCTCCCAGATATCTGAGGGAAGTTGACAGCTCGCCCGAACCTTTTTTCAGATTCTGTGTAATAACCGACGCAAGCTGTCTCGCCTCCCTGATACCGCATCGCTGTGAGAACCGGTAGAGTGCGTCCTCCTCGGACATTCCGTTCTTCATTCTGAGAGAGGCTTCCCGCATTTCAAGAAACAGAGGCCGGTCGGATGTTCGGGAAGTGATATCCCACGCCTCCCTGAGGACTGTCCCCGCGCCGATCAGAAGCGTCAGCTTTGAGATCACCGCAGGGATATCCGACAAAACGGCATGATCTTTTTCCTTTATCTTTCTCTTTATTTCAAAGATCATATAGAGAGCCGGAAGGAGCGGAACCGCGGCTGCGGTCAGGATCAGCAGCGGCTCACCGGTCAAAGAGATCAGAAACATGATCAGGGGAATGATCAGGAAGGCAAGGGAAAGCGAAGAAGAACAGAAGCAGTAATAAAGAAAGGATCCTTTTTCCGGTCCGTCGGGTTTTGAAAAAAATGATTTTACCGACGGCAGATTCTCCCCGGGCACAGATCTGAAAAAGGCAAGGATGCAGCATCCTATATGTATGAAGCAGGGCAGCAGAATATAGTCCCGGTCGGCCGCCTGTGAAATATCGCCGTATTTTTTATAACCCATGATACACATCGCGAGAGTAAAAACCGCGATGACGGTCCCCGCCGCGGCGAAGGCGTAACGAAGCGCAATACTCATTCTATATCTTAATATCTGTAATTCTCCGCCCAAGAAGATAGGCGCAGACAAAGATGACCGCAGCCGCGATCCTTATCGCGATATTCAGGGCCGTATTACCCGATACTGCCTCGTTTCCGAGGGTCTTCAGCATCAAAACGACAGCAAAGGGCATAAATGACAGGATGTTAAGTTCATTTCTGCCCGAGGCGACTGCGGCTTCTATCTCCATCTCCACAGAGATCTTTTCACCTATGATATCCCGGCTGAAGGCGACAGTCTGCCTAAGGTCTCCTCCGCTTGCGACACAGGCTGAAAAAGTATCGGCGAAATTCCGGATGTCCGCCTCACCGCTTCTTACGGCGAGATCCGACAGAAGCTCTTCGATCCTGATCCCGTTCTTCAGTCCGGACGTTATGAACAGGAGTTCTCGCGTCATCAACGCGTCGCTTCCGTGCTCCTGACGGATGTCTGAAAAGGCGTCGTCGAACGCCCCCCAGATATTCCTGCCCGACAGAAACGACGCCGACAGCGACTCAAGCATGTCCTTGAACTGGACAAGCAGCCTCCTTCTCCTCTTTTTTATCAGAATATGTCGGGCTATGAAAAAGCCCGCGATACCGGCCGGGATCGCCGATAACGCCGAAACGATCCAGGATCCGAAGAAGACGAAAACGGCTGCGAAGCCGGCCGCCGCGCCAGCCGCGAATCCGGCAATTCCCTCTCCCGCAGACATTTTATAGACCGAATAATCACCCGGCGGAGGCTGGAGTTGCATTCTCTTTTCTGCCGGTTCCCACTGCGTTCGACCAATAAAGATATCCTTCAGTTTATTCTTCATATTAAACCTTTTTCTTCCGATGCTGTTTCGGTGTCATGCTTTTTTGGCGGCAGCCGGGCATGATCCGCTAAAGACCGCCTGACTGTATTTTGTTTAAGTCGTGGATCGCAATAACGGGTGTTGTTTCGGGCATTCGAAACAAAACCATGGGTAGCTCTTAAAGCAGGCTGTATACGTCAAAATGAGCTGTTTTGCCTTTATCATATTTCAGAGCTCAATCCCGCCGCGGCCAGCTTCTCCCTGTTTCTCAATCCCGCGCCGGTCTTTACGAGCCCTCCGGTTATCCTTCCGTCGCAGAAGCCCTCCTCCCGAAAGACAAACAGCCTTTCGATCTCTATCTCTCCCGACAGGGGATCCAATCCTCCTATCTCGGATATCTCGACCGTCCTTCTGCTTCCGTCTCTCATTCTGGAAAGATGCACTATTATGTCGATCGCAGAAGCGATCTGACGTCTGACCGCCTCGAGCGGCAGTCCGGATCCGCCCTGGAGGACCATCGTCTCAAGCCTGCCAAGCATATCCGCGGGGCTGTTTGCGTGACCGGTCGAGACCGAACCGTCATGCCCGGTATTCATCGCCTGGAGCATATCGATCGCCTCTTCTCCTCTGACCTCTCCGACTATGATCCGCTCGGGCCTCATCCTGAGCGACGATCTGATGAGATCGCTGACGGTGACCTTTCCCGCACCGGCGCTGTTGGCGTTTCTGACCTCCAGCCTTACGAGATTCTCGATGCCGTTCAGCGTCAGTTCGGCGCTGTCCTCTATCGTGATGATCCGCTCGTCCGGGGGAATAAACCCTGCGAGGGCGCCGAGAAAGGTCGTTTTTCCAGAACCGGTCCCTCCGCTGATGAAAATATTGTATTTTGCCCTGACCAGCGTCGACAGAAACTCCGCCGCCTCTTCGGTCAGCGAACCCAGGGCGATCAGGTCAGGAACCGTCAAAGGCTTGTCGGGGAACCTTCTGATCGTCATGACCGCCCCCGAGAGCGATACCGGCGGAAGGACGACGTTGACCCTGGAGCCGTCCGGAAGGCGGGTATCCACGATCGGATTTGCCCTGTTGACCTCTCTTCCCCCTCTTCCGACAACTCTTTGGATTATGTCCTCAAGTCTTTTTTCACTTTCGAACCGCAGCCCCGTCTTTTCTGTTTTTCCGTTTTTCTCGATAAAGACGGCATCCGGACCGTTCACCATTATTTCGGTGATGCCGGTATCCTTCAGGAGCGGATCGAGTATCCCAAGGCCGCGCATTTCCGCGAATACCGCGGAAACAAACCTTGCGATCTCAGAAATGGTCATTGAGCCTCTCAGGATCTCGCTGCTCATTGCCTCGCGCTCTATCTCGGTCATAAGCTCTTCGTCCCCTAGCGTTCCCGCGGACTGTTCCGCCTTTTCCCTTATCCGATCGGTCTCGGCTGCCAGCTTCCGTTCGTCCGGGAAGTCACTGACGCTCATCCGGTCCCGTCCTCCGCCAGACCTGTCATGCGTTTATCCGGTCGCGATCTCATACCATCCTTCCTTTTTTTCACTGAGTCTTTGAGATATTGTTCCGACACCTTCTTTTTCGATCATCTCCGCGAAACCTACCGCCCCGGAAGCAATTTCGACCGGCAGGTCCGCCTTCTCTCCCCTTATGATCACCCTCACCTTTTCCAGATTGCCGCTCTTTCTGATCCTGTCAAGCCGGCCGAGCGCTCCGAGGGTGAGATTGATCCTCAGGACAGCCGATTCATCTGCCGCTGACGTCATGATTATTCTGTCCGCGGCGTCAAACAGCCGCAGATTCCCCTCGCAGAGCGAAAAAGGGATGTCAAGCAGGACAGTTCCGAATTCCGATAAAAAGCCCCTGACCAGCACAAGTCTCTCTTCAGGCGTCATTCCGTCGGTGTCCTCGGGATAATCCGGAGGCCCGGTCACAAAGAGACCGCAGGCGCCGTCGGCCGGAAAAACTGCCGACCTGATCATCCCCGAAAGATCCCCCCTCCTGTTTTTGACCGCGAGGATCAGCGCAGACAGTCCGCTCTTCTGCCCGTATCCGAGCGACTCCGGACTTCTGCAGCACTCGAGATTGAGAAGGGCGCAGTCCGGGCTCCGCGTTTCTCTTCCTTCAGGCGGGTTTTCCTGCCGAACGTCTTCCTTTTTGTATCTCTTCGCAGATTCTCTGATCCCGAAGGCCTCGCAGAGTGAACTCGATCCAGAGCCTCCGCAGGGAGTGGAAAAGATCACCAGCCTTCCTCCGGGGCTGTTCCCTGCTCCGGCGCCCTTCCGCCCCTCGGAGATGAGCCGGAGGAAGTATCTGAGTATCACGTCCGCTCCCTCATATTTTGAGACAGAATGAAGATCCGGCTTGTCATTTCCTTCCGAGAGCCGGAGAAGAAGCGTCCCCCGTGGAAGCATTTCCGGCAATATCCCGAATCCCGGCTCAGACACAAACAGATCAGGCGTTTCTTCCGCCGCAGCGGAGCATGCCGCACCGGGATCGGTGAAGAAAGAAAACAGGAATAGTCCGCGGAAGGATCTTTCCGCGACACCCGACAGTCTTGACTGAAAAGACCGGTCGCGGTTCAGCATGAACACCTTATTTGCTATCGCAGATAATCCCCCTTTCTCTTTGCAGGATTGAAATCAAGCGCTTCCATGATCAGTCCCGCCCTCCCGGAGCGGAAGGCTTTAAAGACTGCCTCTCTTGCCGGATCCGGCTCGTCTCTCAGGATCTTTTCTTTTCTGATATCCGCGGAGGGGAGAAGGATCCCGGCAACTATCCTGCAGTATAGGACAGCGAGCATATAGATATCGCCGGCATAAGAAAGATCTCCGGCGGTTCCACTGACAGCCTTTGAGCCCCCCGTCCGGGATCGCTTCCTGTACTCCGGAGGCATATACTCCGCCGGCATCTCATGACCGTTAGACAGGTTGTAAAAAATGCTCTGCGGACTGAAGACCGACACTCTGCCCTCAGCTGTCAGCCTCAGGCTCCGGTAGGAAATATTGCCGTGGCAAAGACCTGCGCGGTGAAGCCCGGTTATATAATCAAATGCATCTCCGATAACAAAAGCCGCTCTTTTAGCGGTCTCCTCTGTCACTTTCCCGCTTCTTCGCACCGGGTTTATCCTCTGTCCCGCCCTCCTGACGGCATAGACCGTTCGGTTGTCGGCAAACAGATCGGTAAATCCGTCTCCCGCCGGATCGTCTCTGAAAAGCGAAAAGCCGGTGACCGATGAAGAAAACAGTTCGCAGAGATCCGAAAACTCCCACTCTTTTTCACCCGCGTCAGCCGTTATCCCGTCATCAGCTCGGCGGCAGATCCCGGGAGGAAAGAATTCGCAAAGCTCGAGACCGGTAAATATCCCCGCCCTGTCGAGTGGATAGACGAGACAGTCGCCTTCCCTTGTGCAGACGTCTCCGATCTCATATCTGCCTCCCGCGACCGTGCCCGGAAGAAGCCTTTCGGGAAGGCGCTGTGTCACACCTCGCTCAAAGGAAATATCGCGTGGTTCGCGACCTCTGCCTGCGCCTCCGGTTCCCGATGCTCTGAAAAAGAAAGCGACGTCCCGGATCCTCTTTCCCGCGGCAGTTTTCTCTTTTTTTCCAGGCGCGGTCCCGCTCCGCTTCTTTTCAGGTGATCCGCAGAGACCGGCTTTTTCCGCCGCCTTCGCGAGGGCGGCTGCAAATTCGCCGACTGAGGCGAACCTTTCCCCGGGACAGGGATCCATTGCCTTCATGACGGCATCCGAGATCCCTACGGGGATCTCAGCCATCAGCTCGTGCGGGGGGACGGGATTTTTGTATTCTTTCGGCGACGTATCCGGCGGTCGCTTCCCTGTCAGCAGAATGTATGCCGTGGCGCCGAGCGAATAGACATCGCTCCTGATACCGCCGTCGGCGATCCGCGGGTCATAATTCCCTGCCGCCAGTTCGGGAGAAGAATAGCCTTCCTTGAAGATCCTGTCCGGACCTGCCGGAAGCCCGGATCCCCTCCCCGAACTTCCGAAATCTATCAGTCTGATCTCACTGCCGCCCTCTCCGTCATCGACTGCCATTATGTTGTCGGGCGCAAGATCCAGATGTGTCCTGCCTGACGCGTGAAGAGCCGATACGGCCCTCGCGGCCCTGATGATCAGTTCCGCCCTGCCAGGGAGATCCGTCCCGCCTTCAACGATGACCGAGGCGACAGTACGCCCTCCCAGATATTCCATTATCATGTAAACCGTCCCGTTCTCCTCAAAAAGATCGAAGAGAGCGCATCCCACCGAGGCGGGGGCCGATATTTCGGCCGCCGCCTCCGAGTAAAATCTTTTTTTCACCGCGATCCACCCGGTGTCCGAGCGGGAATTCAGAGGCTCCACCGACGTCCCGTCGCAGGATCGGCGGACCAGCGACGGAACGAAAAGCTCCTTTACGGCGATCACCGTTGAGGTCAGCCTGTCGAATCCGCGATAGACCCTGCCGAAACCTCCTCTTCCCGCTTCGCACCCCACGATATACCGGTCGTGCAGCATGCTCCCGGCTTTCAAGCTGTCACTGTCGTCGGAAAGACAGCCCACGGAGTTTCCGCAGACAGGACAGACTCCGAAAACATCAGGATATTCCTCAAAGCAGCGCAAGCATCGAATCATCCTTCATAAACCTCTCTTTTTTGGGCAGCGTCTGCCTGCCGCGACGTTTTCTGAAAAAATTGCGCGCAGGATCCCGGCGCTCAGGCGTCGGGTTCCGGGAAATAATCGCCGCACAACGGCTGGATCACATACCTGCCACCTCCTATCTCTATGAGATCTGAACCGGTGACCGCAGTCGGTGCAAGGATGATCCTGCCGTTGCAATAGACAAGACCTCTGCTGTCGCCCGGTTCGATATAATATCCGTGCCCCGAGGGATCGTAAACGATATTCATATGCTTCTCCCTTGATACACGTTTATCATTCTTTATCGAAATATCGTTGGCTTCGGAACGCCCGACGGAATTTCTTCCCCTGAGTATCTCAAAGCTTCTTCCGAAGCAGGGTCCGGCGATCCCGACAAGCCAGCCCGCGACCGGTCTTCTGTCGGTCGTCTCCTCTCCGCCTCTCACCCATACGGTCGGAGAACAGGTGCCATCTGTCGCGGGAATCGCGTCTTCGGTCGGCGGGACCGAGTCACCGATAGAAGCTGCCGCGTCATCGGTCATGGAAGCTGCCTTCCCCCGTTCCCTTAAAGACACCGGAGTCTTTTTAACTTGACTGGCTTCGCTGCCTTTTCCGACTGATTCGCCTTTTTGACTGAATTCTTCGCGACTTTGGCTATCAGCTTCGCAGTTATTGCTGCTTGCTTCGTCGGCTTTGCCGTCTGCTTCGCCGCTTGGGCAATAATCTTCGCCGTGTTTACCGTATACTCCGCCGTTTTTGCCGTCCGCTATGCCTTTTTGGCTGAACGCTTTGCCATTCTGTCCGTCAAGTTCGGCCAGCAGGCGCTCTATCTCCTCTTTAGACAGGATTTCCGTCGGTTCGCATACCGTCTCCGCTCTCCCCTGCCCGTCTGCTCCGCCTGTCGCGTCAGGGCCGGCATTCTGCTCGGATCCTATGGGATCCTCTGGAGCAGCCGAGGGTTTTGATACTTTTCGGAAGGCCTGAAAAAAGCTTATTTGCCTCCCCTGTTTTTTTCCGGAGCCGCTTCCCGACTCAGGCTCCCTGCAGTGCGGGCAGCGCGAAAAGAGATCGCTGTCGTAATAATGTCCGTTTTCGCATCTGATCACTTTCATTTTTCCAAACCTTCATCCACGGTGATTTTGTTCTTATTTTGTTAATCTTTTGTTTTGTTCGAGGACATTATATCGCTTTTACGCGGGTTTGTCAATAGATTTTTGTAATTTTATTGAATTATTTATTAAAAAAATATTAAGAGATTTTTAATTTCCTGCTTTCTTCTCATATGTTTCTTATGATAGACTCTCAGGCAACTGCGAAAAAAGCAGGCGCTGCTTTCAAAACGCGGCATCACGCTCAGTCAACGAAATTGAGGCTGAATCATGGCTTATATTTTTTCCGGTTTTTGCAGCCCGCTCGTCTTATCGTCCTTTCCTTTCTGCATGCGGATAGTTTTTTCTACCAGAACTATTCCGAAAAAAGGTGACTTAAAAAGCTTAAGCGTGTTTCTTAATTTCTCCGGCTCATTTTCTCAGCACGGGATCATGTTTTTCGCAGGCAAACTCGGAAAAAGGATGATAATGCTATATGCAAAGATCGAAACATGCCTGCAGGCTTTAATAATACCGGTCTTCCTGCCGAAAAACAAAAAACTCCTAAAGTAATCAACGAAAAAAATCAAATATCTTGACAATTAAACACAATACTGTTATAATATTATAAAAATCAATTTACAAAGGAGAATTATAAAATGGCATTCTGTCCTAAGTGCGGGACCCAGGTCCCCGACGATTCGCAGTTCTGCCCGGCATGCGGAGCCCAGGTCGGCGCCGCGGAACAGGCACCGCAGCCTGTAAAGGAAGCGGAAGCCCTCCCGGTATTCGAAGAAGAAGAGCTCACCTCCGGCCAGCCCTGGTCGATCCTTGCCTACCTCGCCCTCGCCGTCCTCTTCCCGATCTTCATGGCGAAGAACAACAAATACGCAAGATACAACTCGAATCAGGGTCTTCTCCTCCTTATCGCGGGAGCCATCGGCAGCGTCATCACTCCCATACCGATCGTCGGATGGATCTGCGGACCGGCTATTGAAATCGTCGTTCTCGTATTCACCGTCCTTCAGGTGATCGCTGTCTGCAAGAAGCAGGTCAGAAGAGTTCCCCTGATCGGTAAGATCCAGATTCTCAAGTGATCGTATCCAATAAAACGCGGCAACCTTCCGGCTGCCGCGTTTTATCGTTTACGAGAAAACCTGCCTGCCCGGAAATCCGGGCAGGCAGGTTTTCTGTTGTTACAGAGCTTCTCAGAGACCGCGCTTCACGTAGTGGGTGTGCAGGACCTCGTGAGCCTTGTGGCTGTTCGGCTTGCCGAAATACTCGTCGTAGAGCTTCCAGACGGCCGCGTTCTTCTGAGACTCGCGGATATCGCAGTTGATATCGTCGTTGTAGAGAACGGCGGCGCGGAGCGCGCGGAGATCGAGGGTATTGCGGACCGATGCGGGCTGATAGGGCTGGCCTCCGCCGTTGACGCATCCGCCGGGGCAGCACATGATCTCGATGAAGTGCACATCGAGTTTGCCCGACTCAACGTCCTTCAGGAGCTGCTTCGCGTTCTTGGTTCCCGATGCGACAGCGACCTTGACGTCCATATCGCCGACCTTGTAGGTGGCGGTGCGGTAGCCTTCGTCTCTTCCGTTCTGGCGTCTGATCTCGGGGGTCTCGAGCGTTTTCTCGAGCGGCTTGCCGAGGATGATCTCCGCCGCGTAGCGGAGAGCGGCCTCCATAACGCCGCCGGTGGCACCGAAGATGGCGCCGGCGCCCGATCCGATATCAAAGGGCTTGTCGAATTTCTCGCCCTTGAGGGAGCGGAAATCGATGCCGGCCTGCTGGATCATCCTGCCGACCTCGCGGGTGGTGATC
Source organism: uncultured Eubacteriales bacterium (assembly GCA_900321265.1). Taxonomy (GTDB): domain Bacteria; phylum Bacillota; class Clostridia; order Oscillospirales; family CAG-272; genus CAG-390. The sequence goes on along the minus strand of ONVJ01000092.1, from coordinate 587 downwards.
GCCACGTCGACGTCGGGATATCCCGATGCAGACTGTCCGTCTCTGCCGACCTCGAACTTCTTCGCGGTGCAGGGGATGGCGGATACGAAGAAGATGTCCTTCGGATCGATGCCGTTCTTCTCGGCGAAGTAGGTCTTCATGACGGCGCCGAACATCTGCTGAGGCGACTTGCAGGTCGAAAGATTGTCTGTGAAATCGGGGAAATAATGCTCGCAGTACTTGATCCATCCGGGCGAGCAGGAGGTGATCATCGGGAGCTTGCCGCCGTTCTGGATGCGGCCGATGAGCTCGTTGGCCTCTTCGATGATGGTGAGGTCGGCGGAGAGGTTCATGTCGAAGACGCCGTCAAAGCCGAGCATCTTGAGAGCCTCGACCATCTGCGGCTCGGTGTCGGTTCCGGGGGCGTAGCCGAAGCATTCGCCGATCTGGGCGCGAACCGAGGGAGCGGTGCAGATGTATACCTTCTTTGTGGGATCGGCGATCGCTTCCCTGACCTTGTCGGTGTCGTCTCTCTCATAGAGGGCGCCGACCGGGCAGGCGACGATGCACTGTCCGCAGTTGACGCAGGCAACCTCGCCGAGGTTCTT
>ONVJ01000152.1 GCA_900321265.1 uncultured Eubacteriales bacterium | reverse complement strand
CCGCCGATAATGTACGGCTGCAAATACCTCAACTTCTCAAGGGCGACCGGGGATATGGACCTCATCGCGAGAAGGACGATCTTCGAGCTCGAGGGTGAAGAGGGCGAGAAGCATATCGACGAATACGCCGATCCCGACACCGAGAGGGGAAGGAAGCTGCGCTCGGCGATCTGCGAAAAATTCAATTTCGATTCTCTCGAGTTCCAGTCGCTAGAGGGTGTCGTCAGAGCGATCGGCCTTGACGAATGCAAGCTCTGCACCTATTGCTGGAACGGAAAGGAATGACCCGCTGACATGACAGAAAATTCAAGATCAGAGAGCTATGCCGCCGCAGGCGTCGACATCACAGCCGGCTACCGTGCGGTCGAACTGATGAAAAAACATATCGCAAGAACGGTCACCGGCAGCCACGACCCCGACATAGGCGGCTTCGGAGGCCTCTTCCCGCTCGATCTTACCGGGATCCGCGAGCCGGTGCTGGTATCCGGCACCGACGGCGTCGGGACCAAACTGAGGATCGCCATTCTCACCGGTGACAGCTCGACGGTCGGCATCGACTGCGTCGCGATGTGCGTCAACGACGTGATCTGCTGCGGCGCGAAGCCCCTCTTCTTCCTCGACTACATCGCCTGCGGAAAGAACCTTCCCGAAAAGATCGCCGAGATCGTCGGAGGCGTCTGCGAGGGCTGCGTCAGGGCGGGGGCCGAACTGGTCGGCGGCGAGACCGCCGAGATGCCCGGCTTCTATCCCGAGGACGAATACGACCTCGCGGGATTCGCCGTCGGCGTCGTCGACAAAAGCCGGATCGTCGACAGGAAGCGGATGGCTCCCGGGGACGTGATGATCGCGCTGCCCTCTTCGGGAATCCACTCGAACGGCTTTTCACTCGTGAGGAAGGTCTTCGACGTCGAAAACGCCGATCTGTCGGCTCCGGTAGACCGGCTGGGCGGAAAAACACTCGGAGAGGCTCTGCTGACTCCGACGAAGATATATGTCAAACCCGTCCTCTCGCTCCTTGAGAAGGCCGACGTCAAAGGTATATCTCACATTACCGGCGGCGGATTCTACGAAAACATCCCCCGCTCGATACCCGACGGCCTCGGAGTCGTCATCGACAGGCGGGACATAAAGACGCCCGAGATCTTCCGGATGATCGCCGAGACCGGCGGTATCCCCGAGAGGGATATGTTCAACACCTTCAACATGGGAGTCGGAATGTGCCTGACCGTCGCTCGCGGCGACGAGGGCGCGGCGCTGTCCGCGCTGAGAGAAGCCGGGGAGGACGCCTACGTCATCGGAGAGATCCTCTCATCCGACAGCAAGATAACGCTTTTGTGAATATGAAAAAGATCCTCGGTTATTTCGCGGGCGGTGTGGCCGCCGGCATACTGATCTCTCTCGGAGGAGGGGTCTTCCTTTCGGCAGAAGAGCGAACGGTCGGAGCGATATTCTTCTCGACGGCGCTGCTCTGCATCTGCATGCTCGGCTTCAATCTCTATACCGGCAAGATCTGCTATTTTCCGTTTGCCGCCTGCCGTGAAAAACTCTGCGAGCTTCTCGCGGGACTCTTCGGGAATGTCGTCGCGACGCTGGGCTGCGGATATCTGATCAGCCTTGCGCTTCCCGCGGCGGGTGAGGCCGCAAAGACTCTCTGCGACGGAAAGCTCGACGGACAGAAGTGGTGGCAGACGCTGCTTCGCGCCTTCTTCTGCGGGATGCTCGTATACCTTTCGGTCGAGATCTACAGAAAGCACAGGACGCCGGTCGGGATAGTTTTCTGCATCCCCACCTTCATTCTCAGCGGATACGAGCATTCGATCGCCGACTTCTTCTATTTCGGCGCCGCCCGCGCGTTGAGCGGCCGCTCGCTGCTCTTTCTGCTCACCGTCATCCTCGGCAACAGCGCCGGAGGGATCATCCTGCCGCTTCTGACACGGGCTGCGGGAAAGAAGGACTGAAGGAGGGACAGACAATTGACATCTGAGATATCAAGCGCCGTGGCAAACGGATCCGCCGGACGCGGTGATGCCGTAAGGATCGCCGTTCTCGTCTCGGGCGGCGGCACAAACCTGCAGGCGCTGATCGACGCCGAGGCCTCGGGTATAATCAAGAGCGGAAGGATATCGCTCGTCATCTCATCGAAACCCGGCGTCTACGCCCTGGAAAGGGCAAAAAAGGCGGGGATCCCCGCCACTGTCGTCCCCCGCGCCTCGCTGTCGCAGGAGGACTTCGAGAGCGGTATCCGAAAGTTGCTTGACGAATACGGGATCGGTCTTATCATCCTTGCCGGCTTTATGTCGATACTCAGCCCGGAATTCACATCGAAGTATCCCGAAAGGATCATAAACGTCCACCCCGCTCTCATTCCTTCCTTCTGCGGTAAAGGATACTACGGTCTTCGGGTACACAGGGCGGCGCTCGACCGAGGCGTAAAGCTCACCGGGGCAACGGTTCATTTCGTCAACGAGATACCCGACGGCGGCAGGATTATAATGCAGAAAGCGGTCGAGGTCAAAGACGGAGACACCCCCGAGATCCTTCAGAGGAGGGTCATGGAGGAGGCAGAGTGGAAGATGCTTCCCGAATCGGCCGAAAAGGTATGCGCAGGGATACTGGCGGCCGGCGCGGAAGGCTCAGGACTGTGACCTGAATATTAATATTTGACAATAATTAACGGAGGAACGATATGAACACTTCAGGCAAAACGCTTCCGGGTATCGACGGACTTCTCGCCGGAAACAGATATCCCGGCAGAGGGATCGCGGTCGGGACCTCTCCCAACGGGAAAAAGGCGGTCGCCGCCTACTTCATCATGGGCCGCAGTGCCAACAGCAGGAACCGCGTATTCGCGTCGAGGGAGGGCGGCATATTTACCGAGCCCTTCGATCCTTCGCTCGTTCAGGATCCTAGCCTCATCATCTACGCGGCGGTAAGGAAGTGCCGCTCTGGCCTCATCGTCACGAACGGCGACCAGACAGATACGATATTCTCGGCCCTGGAGGAGGGAAAAGGATTCGACGACGCTCTCTCGACCCGCGAGTTCGAGCCCGACGCGCCGAATTTCACCCCCAGGATCAGCGCCATTCTTGATTTCGAAGGCGGTTTCTCATATGAGATGAGCATACTGAAAAGCGTCGACGCCGAGGGCAGCGCCTCTGCCAGATATTTCTTCAGATATCCGCCGAAGGCCGGCCTCGGACACCTGATCCACACCTATGTCGGCGACGGAAACCCGCTTCCTTCATTCGAAGGGGAGCCCCGCCGCTTCGCGACCTCGAACAGCATAGACGACTTCACCGACAGCCTTTGGAATGCCCTCGATCCGGAGAACAGGATCTCTCTCTGGGTCAGGTACACCGACATCGCGACCGGCGACTACAAGGAAAAGACGGTCAACAAATACGTCTGAACAGAACAGGATCAATTCAGAATAAAAAAGAAGCGAGAGGCAGGAAGATGAAAGAATTCGAACTGAAATACGGATGCAACCCAAATCAGAAACCGTCAAGGATCTATATGGAGAACGGGGAGGATCTTCCGATCAAGATACTCAACGGAAGACCGGGATATATCAATTTCCTGGACGCCTTCAACTCATGGCAGCTCGTCAAAGAGCTCAAAGAGGCCCTGGGACTGCCTTCGGCAGCCTCCTTCAAGCATGTTAGTCCGACTTCCGCCGCCGTAGGCATTCCCCTCAGCGACACGCTGAAGAAGGCCTGCTTCGAGGACGACATCCCCGGACTTGACGACTCGCCCCTCGGCTGCGCCTACGCCAGGGCCAGAGGGACCGACAGGATGTGCTCCTTCGGCGACTGGGTCGCTCTCTCAGACGTCTGCGACGTCACCACCGCGCTCATGATCAAGCGGGAGGTATCGGACGGAATAATCGCTCCGGGATACGAGCCAGAGGCGCTTGAGATCCTGAAGAGCAAGAGAAAGGGAAGCTACAACATAGTTGAGATCGATCCCGGCTATATCCCGGCGGAGAAGGAGCGCAAGCAGGTATTCGGCATCACCTTCGAGCAGGGAAGAAACAACTTCAGGATAGGAAGAGAACTTCTCTCGAACATAGTGACGGCAAACAAGGATCTCCCCGAGAGCGCGGTCAGGGAT
>ONVJ01000018.1 GCA_900321265.1 uncultured Eubacteriales bacterium | reverse complement strand
TTCGGTCGAGATGGTGAAGCCCTGGGGAACGGGAAGACCGATGTTGGTCATTTCGGCGAGGTTGGCGCCCTTGCCGCCGAGGAGCTCACGCATGTTCGCGTTGCCCTCGGTAAACATGTAGCAATACTTTTTTGCCATTTGTTTTGGAATCCTCCGTTTATGATTTTTTTATAATAATCTGTTGCGGTCCGCCGCCCCGGCGGGCGGCCAAAAATCAAACCATAATATTATATCACATTTTTCTGTCTTTTTCCACAGTTTTTGAATCTTTGAAGAAAAATCGCGAAAAAAATCCCTTCGCCACGGGAAAAAAAGAGCGCGGTGAGGATGTTTTAAATATTTCGGTTGACAACAGAGCGGCTTAATACTATAATATTATTATCCCAAAATCTATTTACTGTGAATAAGTCACAGCCTGCCTGTTTTTTTTCCGGCGGCATTCCGCCCGGGACAGTCATGAGGAGGACAGTCTATGAAAAAGATTCCGATCAGGCTATTAAGCCTCATTGTCGCTTTGCTGCTTGCGCTTTCCGCGGCAGCCGCGCTTTCATCCTGCGCGAACAGCGGTCAGGGAGACGACACCACCGCTCCCCAGGCGATCACGAACTCCGACGTTACCACCGCGGCCGAGGAGACCGAGCTCGTCAGCAAGACTCTCCCGGCCGGCCTCGACTACGGCGGAGAGACGATAGTTATCATGAGCCGCAACGCCGACGGAGTCAACGACGAGTTCCTCTCGGAGGAGATCGTCGGCGACCTCATCAAGGACTCGGTCTACAAACGCAACAAGGTGGTCGAAAAGCAGCTCAACATAGTCGTCGACGCCAGACTCACCGCCTCCAACGGCGCGTCGCTGATAACCGACGAGCTCGTCGCCTCGCTGAAGAGCGGAGACCATCTCTACGACATCATCTCTAACAGCACCTACTCGACGGTCAACAAGACCTCCGAGGGCATACTCCGCAACCTCAGGGAATGCGATTATATCGATCTCTCGGCGCCATACTGGTCGAAGGGCTACAGCGACGCGATCTCGGTGGGCCAGGGACAGTATCTCGCCACCGGAGCGATATCGCTGTCGATGTACAGGTACATGTTCGTCACCTTCTTCAACAGCAATATGTTCGAGGAGAAGAACCAGCCCTTGCTCTACGGGGTGGTCGACAGCGGCGACTGGACGCTCGACTATCAGATCGGACTGCTTGACGTCTTCTACGACGATCTGAACGGAAACGGCTCGGCCGACGAGAACGACTGCTACGGCTTCGCCACCAACCACAAGTCATACATCGATCCCTACTGGTCGAGCTGCGACCTGCCCATACTCGTGAAGAACTCCGACAACTGGTTCGAGATGCAGTTCGACACCGACCGCGTCTCGCAGGCGGTCGACAAGATCCTCGAGCTCTATTGGGGCAAGACCTATATCGGAGAGGACGAGGGCAGCGACCCGGGCTATCAGGCGAGGATGACGAGGATATTCTCCGAATCCCGCGCGGCGACCTGCACGATGCGTCTGCTCACCGTCGAGACCGAAGACATAAAGAACATGAACGACGTCTACGGGATCATCCCGATGCCCAAGCTCAACGCCGATCAGGCCGAATACCACACCTTCATGCACGACCAGCTCTCGGCAGTCGGGATCCCCTTCTCGGTGACCGACGAGGCAAGGTTCCTCATGATCGGCGCGGTGCTCGAGGCGATGGCGGTCGAGAGCCAGAAGACGCTCGTCCCGGCCTACTACGAGGTCGCCCTCAAGGGCAGATATCTCCGCAGCAGCCAGGCGGTGCAGATGCTCGACCTCATCTACGACTCGGTCAAGATGGACGGCGGCGTTCTCTACACCAGCGCGCTGGGAAGCATCCACGCCACGCTCAGGACGATAATCGACAGCAAGACCAACACGGTCGCATCCAGCTTCAAGTCGTCGGTAAAGGTCGCCGAGAAGAACCTCGGGAGACTCCAGGATACCTTCAGGGATATGCAGAAGGGCTGATGACCCTCGCGTACCGGTATTTATGATATCAACACACCCGCTTTCGCGGATATACGGAGCTTAACATGAAAAAAGTGATGAAACAGGTCTATATCAAGGACTATGAGGACAAGTGCACCGAAAACGGATTCATGTTCGTCTTCAAGTGCGCGCTCTGCGACAACAAGTACACCAGCAAGCTTCGCAAGAGCTCAAGCTACCGGGCGAAGAGGGGAAGCAAGCTCCTCGGCTCGACGGCATCCCTCGTCAACACCCTTTTCGGTGAGAAGGGGCATAAGGTCGCGGGAGTTATGAACGACGGGGCGAACCTCTGGTCGGAGAACAGCGACAACGCCGCCTACGAGGAGGAAAAGGCCGAGGCGCTTGACATCGCTCAGGAGGAAGCCGCCGAATACCTGCACAAATGCCCGGAATGCGAGAGATGGGTCTGCGCCGACTGCCGCGACGAAGAGACCGGACTCTGCTCCGAGTGCTTCGAGAAGGCTGAGGAAGAGAAGAAGAAAAAGGAAGAAAAAAAGAAGAGCGGCAAGGCGGACGGCGAAGCGGCCGACGACGGCATGCGTGTCTGCCCCGAATGCGGCGAGAAGAATCCCGCGAAGATGAAGTTCTGCGGCTTCTGCGGCGCGAAGATGCTGACGAAGAAGATCTGCCCGAACTGCGGCGCCGAGAACGATCTCAAGATGAAGTTCTGCGGAGAATGCGGAACGAAGCTCGGCTGAGGACCGGCAGGTGTTTTCGGGAATAGATAATTCGCTCGGCGGCCTTTACAGGCTGTCCGGCGCGAAGTCAAGGTCGCTCTCGGCGGAGAACCCGCGGGGCGAAAAGGGAAGAGGAGACCTGAGGGAGGAGGGAACCGGCGCCCTGTGTGCGCGCGACCTCGGACGGGGCTGGAAGATCAGTCCGTCTCTCAGCCTGGCTCCCGGATCGGTCACGACTGTCGCCGATATTTCCGGCTCCGGCGCGATCCAGCATATCTGGATGACCTTCGGACGGGTTAACGGACGCGACGTCTGGAGGGACATGATCCTGAGATTCTACTGGGACGGCGCCGAAGATCCCTCGGTCGAGGTCCCGGCCGGCGATTTCTTCGCCAACGGCTGGAACGTCTACTGCCATGTGAATTCCCTCGCCGTCTGCGTCAATCCCGCGAGGGGCTTCAACTGCTACTGGACGATGCCCTTCCTGACCGGCGCCCGCATTACCGTCGAGAACCGGAACCCGAATCCCGTCACCCTCTACTACCAGATCGATTACGTCGAGGCCGACCCCGGCCCTGACATCGCGTATTTCTGCGCCTCCTTCAGAAGGTCGAATCCGACCGAAGGCGGGATACACACTGTGATCGACGGCATCGAGGGGCGCGGCCAGTATGTCGGTACATATCTCGCCTGGCAGGTCAACAACAACGGCTGGTGGGGCGAGGGAGAGTTCAAATTCTACATCGACGGCGACAGAGAGTCGCCGACGGTATGCGGCACCGGGACCGAGGACTACTTCTGCGGCGCATACAATTTCGACGTCCCCGGCGAGGGATACACCGAGTTCTCGACGCCCTATTCCGGCCTCTGCCAGGTCATAAAGCCCGACGGGCTCTACAGGTCGAACCCCAGGTTCGGCATGTACCGCTGGCATATCACCGACCCGGTGAGGTTTGAGACCGGCCTCTGCGTGACGGTGCAGGACCTCGGCTGGCGGAGCGAGCGCCGCTATCTCGTGCAGAAAAGCGACATATCCTCCACCGCCTTCTGGTACCAGACTCTTCCGGTCGCGAAGCTTCGCGGGCTCGGATCGAGGGACGACCTCGAGATAATCTGAATCATTACAGACCGAAGGAGGTCCGAAATACCGGCTGATATGGGTTTTTCGGGCCTCTTTTTTAAAGAAAGGCAGGATCTGAAAGATGGAAAAACGCGTTATCGGAAACTATCCCGCCATCGGCATCAGGCCGATAATCGACGCCCGCCGCGGCGCCCTCAGAGTCCGCGAGTCGCTTGAGGACAAGACGATGGGCATGGCTCTCGCCGCCAAAAAACTCTTCGAGGAGAATCTGAGATACTCCGACGGAACGCCGGTGAAGGTCGTCGTCGCCGACAGCTCGATCGGACGGGTGTCCGAGGCTGCCGCCTGCGCGGCAAAGTTCAGGCGCGAATGCGTGAGGATAACGCTGTCGGTCACCCCCTGCTGGTGCTACGGCACCGAGACGATGGACGCCGAACCCGACACGATAAAGGGCGTCTGGGGCTTCAACGGGACGGAGCGTCCGGGAGCCGTCTATCTCGCGGCGGTCCTCGCCGCCCACGCTCAGAAGGGGCTGCCGGCCTTCGGTATCTACGGACATGAGGTCCAGGACGTCACCGACGGCAGCATACCCGGCGACGTCAGGGAGAAGCTGCTCAGGTTCGGCCGCGCGGCGGTCGCCGCGGCACAGGCCGAGGGGACCTCCTATCTGCAGATCGGCTCGGCCTGCATGGGCATCGCCGGATCGCAGATCACCTGCTCCTTCTTTGAGGACTATCTCGGGATGCGGGTGGAATCGGTCGACGAAGTCGAGATCCTGCGCCGCATCGACAAGGGGATATACGACAGGGAGCTGTATGAAAAGGCCCTCGAATGGACGAAGAAGAACTGCCCTCTGGGCTTTGACAAGAACCCGGAGTTTATAAGATCATCCCCCGGACAGAAGGAGAAGGACCTGGAGTTCTCGGTCAAATGCGCCGTCATCATCCAGGATCTCATGTCGGGCAACCCCCGGCTCCCGGCCGGTTGCGAGGAGGAGGCGGGCGGACACAACGCCATCGCCGCCGGCTTCCAGGGCCAGCGGCAGTGGACCGACTGGCTGCCCAACGCCGACTTCGCCGAGGCGGTATGCAATTCCTCCTTCGACTGGAACGGGGCCCGCGAGCCCTTCGTGCTGGCGACAGAGAACGACACCCTCAACTGCGCGTCGATGCTCCTCATGAAGCTTCTGACGAACCGGGCGCAGCTCTTCGCCGACGTCAGGACCTGCTGGTCGGCGGCATCGGTCGAACGCGTGACCGGATACCGCCTTGAAGGCAAAGCGGCAGAGGCGGGGGGAATAATCCACCTGATCAACTCTGGCGCAGCTGCTCTCGACTGGACGCTGAAGTCGAAGGAGAACGGAAAGCCGGCGGTGAAGCCCTGGTACGACGTGACGGATGAGGACATCGCCGGGATGCTTTCGGCGACCGACTGGTGTCCGGCCGACAACGGGTATTTCAGGGGAGGAGGCTTCTCGTCCCACTTCGTGACCGAGGAGGAGGTACCCTGCACGATGATGCGGATAAACATCGTCCGGGGACTCGGACCGGTCGCGCAGATCGCCGAGGGCTGGACGGTGAAGCTTCCCGCCGGGGTGACGAAGACGCTCTGGGACAGGACCGATCCGACATGGCCCTGCACCTGGTTCGCTCCGAGGTGCGACGGCGTGAAGGGAAGTCCCTTCGCGACGGCATACGACGTCATGAACCGCTGGGGCGCGAACCACGGGGCGATATGCTACGGACACATCGGCGCCGATCTGATCACGCTCTGCTCGATCCTGAGGATACCTGTGTGCATGCACAACGTCCCGGCGGAGGATATCTTCAGACCGGCGGTCTGGAACGCCTTCGGCAGCGATCCCGAGGGGCAGGACTACCGCGCCTGCGCGGCCTACGGCCCGAGATTCGCGAAATAGTCGCGGATGATGCAGGTCCGGAGCGGCATTTTTGCCGCTCCGGACTGTTTTTCTTCGATTTGGGGATTGACAACCGGGGCATTTTGCGCTATAATTACAAAAAAAGAGCGCAGGTATAGTCTAATGGCAAAACTCCAGCTTCCCAAGCTGGTTATGCGGGTTCGATTCCCGTTACCTGCTCCAAACATTAAGAGCGGGGGGCATGCCCCCCGCTCTTAATGTTTGGCCCAAATGGCTTGTGGAATCGAACCCCTGGATTTCGCCTCGGCGAAATCCGAGGGCCGGCGCAGACCCGCGCACTTAATATACCGTATCTGCTTTAGCGCCGGCATCTTCCCTCCCGTTACCTGCTCCATGAAGTCAATCTGCCGAATCGAACCCCGCCGGCTTCTTCCATCCTGTTACCTGCTCTTTTCGTCTTCGCCTTCGGCCGCCGGGAAGATCCTTTTAACCCAGTCGGGCGCATCGGGGGCGATAAAAACATCGCTGCCGATTATCGTAAGGGCAGAGAAGGGGCGGTCGCCGCTGTTGTCAAACACGTAGAGCTCGTCGGAACATCCGGCAAGCAGCGGCAGATTCTTAAGAGATCTTACATACCTCTCCCGGATCTTTTCCTCCGGTACGCCGTGTCCTCCCTCGGAAACCCTTTTGAGTACACGGGCGCAGTTGATATCAGGAGAAGACGTTCCGACAAAAACTGATACTATGCGGTAACCCGCCGCGGCGGCTTTTTTCAGAAAATCCAGCTTGTCCGAGCGCGACAGGACCGTCTCAATGATCATTGATTTTTGCGAAGACAGCAGTTTTTCGCGTTTGTACGCGGCGAATTCCATGGCTTTTCTGTATCTTTCATACAGATCGTCGATATGCCGGAACAGGGATGAAGCGTAAATATCCGGACATATGTATTCAACGTCCTCAAGTCCGTAAAAAGAAATGTAATCTTTTATCAGAGTCGATTTTCCGCTCCCGTTGGGACCCGCGAACAGATAAACGGTCATGCTTTCGGGTCTTTGATGAAATCGAGATCATCCGCGTCGATACGGACATTTTTCATCAGCGCGTCCTGTGTTTCGGGATACGGGGTTATCCTGACCCGGTCGGCGAACACCGATGCCCGGGCGTTCTTTACCGCGGAAGATTCGGTCCTGCTTATGACGTACTGAGCCACGATATAATCGATCATATTGCTGATGTTTCTGTAATCCGCTGCCGCGAGGCGATGAAGAGAATCGATCGTCGACGGTTCAAGCGTTACGCTGATTGTTTTCTTAGCCATCGATGCACCTCTAAAATATTGTAAAATATTATAAAACAATATAGTATATTGTGATACAATGTAATTATATCGCTTTTTTCCTCTTTTGTCAACGTTTTTTTGAGGCCCCGGAAGATTTTTTGCAAAAAAGTCAGGATCCTTCCCGGTTTCGGCGCGACGCGCAGAGCCTACGACGCGCCGTCCGCAGGAAAATCTTGACTTTTTTGAAAAAAGAGATATAATAATATGAGTTTATTTATATTGCAGAAGGAGAATAAAACAATGCAGACAGTTAAAACAGTCAAGGTCCACTTCGTGACCATCGCCGATCTTTACGATTTCGTGGCGGCTTCCACCAGATATCCCTTCGACGTCGTCCTCAAATCGGGACACTACAATGTCGACGGAAAGTCGCTCATGGGCATGTACTGCCTCGACCTGCTCCACGACATCGAGTGCTCGGTGCACACCGACGGCGGAGAAGAGTTCTTCAAAGAGATCGACAGATTCATAGTAAAATAACCGCGGCCGGATGAGGGGGATACCCCCCGACCGGCGGATCGGAGCGGCTCGTAAATGGAAAAGCGGCGCAGACAGGCGCTTTTCGCCTGCTTCACAACATGCATATCGATGGCGGTGACGGGTTACCTCACACCGCTGCTTTTCCTTACCTTCAGAGAGAAATTCTCGCTTTCCTACAGCCTGCTCGGGCTGCTCGTCGTCATCAACTTCGGCAGCCAGCTGACCGTCGATCTGATCTATTCGGCCTTTTCGAAGCACCTTGACCCGGTGAAGTCGGTGAGGATGACGCCCGTCGTGATGACGGCGGGACTTCTGATCTTTGCCGTCATGCCGAACCTCGATCCCGCACGGGCCTATCTCTGGCTCGCTCTGGGCACGCTGATATTCTCGGCGGGCTGCGGGCTGGCCGAGGTCCTGCTCAGCCCGACGGTGGCCTCGATCCCGTCAAAGAATCCCGGCAGACTGATGGCGGCGCTCCATTCGAGCTTTGCCTGGGGCGTCGTCTTCACCGTGATCTTCGCGACGGTCTTTATCAGGATCTTTTCCGCCGATCTCTGGTATCTCGCCGTGATCTGCCTTACCGCGATTCCGGTCGCCGCGTCGGTCATGTTCGCCGGCGCCGACATCCCCCGGCCCGAGAGGGGCGGAGGAGGATCCGGCGGAGCCGGGCTCCTTAAAAACCGGTCGATGCTCCTCGCCGTCGTGATGATCTTCTGCGGCGGAGCGACCGAGGCTATGATGAGCCAGTGGAGCTCGAGCTATCTCGAGGTCGTGATGGGGATCCCGAAGGTCGTCGGCGACATCCTCGGAGTCGCGCTCTTCGGCGCGATGCTCGGCCTCGGCCGGACGCTCTATGCCGCCTTCGGCAAAAACATAATCAAGACGGTGTCTCTCGGCTTTTTCGCCTGCTTTTTCCTCTATGCCGTCGCCGCGCTCTCAAGGCTGCCCGCGCTCGCGGTCGCTGCCTGCGCTCTCACCGGCTTCTGCGTTTCGATGACCTGGCCGGGGAGTCTGATCGCGCTGTCCGAGAGGATACCGGGCGGAGGAGTCGCGATGTACGCTATGATGGCAGCCGGCGGAGACCTCGGATCCTCTCTCTGCCCGCAGCTTCTGGGAGTAATCACCGACGCCTTCATGGCGTCGGACAGCGGATCGTCCGCCGCGGAGAAACTGAGCATCTCTGCCGAGCAGCTCGGTATGCGGGCGGGACTTCTCATGCTCTCGGTATTTACTCTGATCGGAGGCGCCGCGGCGCTGATACTGGCAAAGACATCTTCGTCACCCGCTTCGCCGGAAGTTCAAAATGAACAGAAATAATAAAAATCTCAGAATAGTCTGCTTCGCCGTCCTTGCCGCCGCGGCGGCGATCGCGGTCCTGCTCTTTCTGACCGGCGGAGGCGCCGGAGGAGGTCAGGTGATCCCGTCGCCGGATACGACGGTGGCAGTGACTGACGCCGAAAGTCTGCCCGAAACAGAACCGCTGTCGACAGAACCCCCTGACGACACCGGTCCTGTCACCGGTTCTTCCGATACTCAAACTCTGCCTGATACCTCAGTTACTGAAGATCCGGTAAGTCTCACGGAAGACCCCGCCGACACCCGGGCGGCGGAGACCGCCCCGGACAGTTCGGAGGACACGACCGCCGCACAGACAGAGTATCATCCGGTCACCACCGAGCCGGCTCCGCAGAAACCGAAGCCACGCGTCGGCATCACGCAGACGACGACCGCCCCGGGCATGAACGTCTACATCAGAGCTGCGGCTGCCGCAGGCTTTGAAACGGTCACGCTGCCGGTCGTCTCGACCGAAGCCGCCGCGAAAAACGCGCTTGCCGGCGTCGACGCGATAATCCTGACCGGCGGCGAGGACCTCGATCCGAAATGGTACGGCGAGGAACCGATCTGTGATGAAAAGGGCAACAATCTCAACGTGATAAACGCGAAGCGGGACACTTCGGACATGCTCTACATAAAGTGTGCGCTCGAACTTGACATGCCCATGCTCTGCATCTGCCGGGGCATGCAGCTGCTCAACGTCGCCTGCGGAGGAACTCTCTGGCAGGACATCCCGACTCAGGTCGGGGGGACGGTCACGCACCGCGATCCGAACAAACGTGTCTTCGTCACCCACCTGATAAGGATCGAGAAGGGCTCGCTCCTCAACACCGTCGTCGGTTATTCGGTCGCGAGGGTGAACTCATGGCACCATCAGGCGGTAAAGGACGTCGGCGAGGGACTCGTCGTGACGGCGAGAGCCGACGACGGGATCATCGAGGCGATGGAGATGCCGGGGAAGACCTTCGTCTTCGCGACGCAGTTCCATCCCGAACAGCTCGTGAATACAGGATATACCGCGTACAGGGCGGTCTTTTCCAGGCTCTGTGAAGAGGCCGGACTCTACCGCGAAAGAAACGGCCGGTGACAGACCGGTAAGGAGGAGAAGCATTATGAAAACACCGATCAGCCTTATAGTCGATGACGCCGCCCCGTATATTTCGGTCTATTACACCCACGCCGGGAAAGATAGGATCTCCGACGGCAGGCCTCTCCTTAAATACTATCCCAACGAGTTTTTCTTCCGTTTCTGCGATATCGCAGAGCGCTACGGGCTCCGCGGAAAATTCAGCGTCGTGCCGATGCCGGGCAATCTCGGCGACATAAATCACGGGATCGAGGGCGTCCCCGAAACCGTTCTCAAAGAATGGCTGGACGGAGTGAAGACCCGCCTCGTTCCCGGCTTTTCGGTCTGCCCCGAGATGCTGACCCACAATCACGCCGTCGATCTGAAGACCGGCGCCGCGCTCGATCCGAACGAACAGGAGTGGGCGTCGACGAAGGACCGCACCGAGCTCACCCCGTATATCGCAAAGGCGCTCTCGATCCTCTGCGAGGCCGGCTTTTCCCCCGCAGGCGTCACATCCCCCTGGATGTTCGGCATCGAGGTCGAGGACGAATACGCCGCCGCGATCTCCGACGCCCTCTTTGAGGTGACCGGACGGGACACCGGCTGGTTCTTCATGCGCTCGAGGAAGGGACCCGGAGCGAAGCCCTGGGTCGAGATCGGGACGGATACCCGGACGCTCGTCGCGGTGCCGGCGACTCTCTCCGACAGATTCTGGCCGTCGATCGATTCCTCCCGCGAGGGAGAGGAGTACTCGACCGAGATCGCCGACAGGCTGATTTCAAGGGACGGAATGAGCGGGGAGATAATCGACGTGCTCGACAGCGGCGGATGGCCGGTGCTGCTCTCACACTGGCAGAGCCTGATGTCGAACGGCAGGCTCACCGGACTTCGCGCGCTCGAGAAGATCGCGGGAAGGATAGAGGAGCATCTTTCAGACAGGGTAGAATGGAAGAGCAGCGAGGAGATAATGAATATCGTGGCGACCGACAGAGCCGCCTTCCCGAAGCCGGATTTCGGCGACTGACCGCCGGTTCATCAATACACAGGAAGTAAAACCCGGAAAGGATATAGTCAATGATGTATCTGTCGACGACGCACTCAATAATGCAGAGTATCTGGGGCGAAAAGAGAAGATTCACCGTCGCCGAGGCGATAGACGCCGTAAAGGCAGCCGGATACGACCGCATCGACATCTCGCTCTGGTCGATGAGCGGCCACGGCGGGATCATGGCGGGCGACGGCTGGGAGGAGGAGATCGAAAGGATCGCCGAATACTGCGCCGAAAAGGATCTTCCGGTATACCAGACCCACGGCAACACCGCCAGCGGAATGGAATGGGACGATCCCGCCTACGACTGGGATCACCTGACGCTTACGAATCTGCGCAACATAAAGGCCACGAAGATGCTCGGCGGCTCCTGGATGGTGGTCCATCCGATGAACCTTCCCCGCGATCCGCTTTACAGCGCTGAGCGCGCGAGGGAAGCCAATTTCGCCTACCTCGCCCCCTATATCGATGAGGCGAAGAAGCAGGGGATCGGGCTCGCGGTCGAGAACATGGTCGATTTCAGAGGCTGGAGACGTCGCTACTGCGGCGGAGACATCTATGAGCTGATCGATCTTGTCGACAGGATAAACGATCCCTCGGTCGGCATCTGCCTCGACACCGGACACGCCAATCTGGCGGGAATTCA
>ONVJ01000056.1 GCA_900321265.1 uncultured Eubacteriales bacterium | reverse complement strand
TACGTGTTTGTGGAGGATTACAGAGACGGTACATTCTCGGTATACGTCGAGTACACCAACCACGGATTTGTCACTCTTAGATCCAGTAGGCCCGGAAGCTTCCAAAGATGTACGCTCTCCTCTACCAGGGGTGAAACCCTTGCATTCATCAAGAAAAGCAGGATGCCGAAGGAGGCAGCGGATATTGATTACGCGATATTCTACTCGGACGGACAGTATTCCCGGGAAAAAATGTACGATTATGTTTTCTCCCCCGAGTATTCCGGCAAAATATCCTTCTTCTACGCGCAATTAGGCAATTACGGCATCGAAGTGTACAGTAAAGAGTACAAAAAACTGCTGAGAGACTTTCTCGCGGAACTGGCGGAGTGCGAAAGAGTGCCTGTGAATTTCGCGTCGATAAATCCGATGTACGTAAACGGTGAGATCAGAACGGATACCGAACTCAGGCTGAGGGCGGTTTCGGATAAAGACGGCAACCATTATGTGCTCGTGAGCTTCGAAGACCTTTACAGAGTTCCGGAATATGTATATGCCGATCTGTTGAGCCTTGCGGTATCCGGCTACGCCAACACCGGTTACTGCTACTTAAGAACCTCGGTATCGATTACCCTCATGCATATCGGGGGAGATTATGCGAGCGATTATTTCCTCTCTGCGGGAGAACTCAAAGCTGAGCTCGAAAGCGGCGATCCTTCTCCGGAGATCTTTATCAAAGGCAGGAACAGACTTTTGGCTCTGACATACAATGAGGAAAAAAATGAAGGGAACGTAAAATTGCTTATCTCACTGAAAGGCGATTCAGGTTCGCGCGGATTCGTCTATCTTGAATTCAAAGCCGTGGCTGGAGAGGATCACAGTCCGGTGCCCGATAAAATAATCCGGGCCGAGCTTTTTGACGAGAACCTACGCTACTGCTGCGATCTTCTGAGGGAAGGCTATTCGGGTATCGCTTCCGAGGCAAGACTCACATTCCCTGAATACAGGTATCTGACCTGGGAACTTACTGGCGATCCGAAGCTGAGGTAACTTTGACCCGGAATCTGATTGATCCGAAACTGAGGTAGCTTTGATTTGGGATCTGACTAATCAGAAACCGAGGTATATTATCAAGCATACCACCCCGCCGTGTGCTAAACGCGGCGGGGATTTTTGTCGGAATCATTGCAATTATTTAGCACTCGCAATAAAAGAGTGCCAAGATTTACAGTTTATTCATAAAATAACGTTAATTTGTTAATAAAACGGGTGTATAATATTGCTGTAAGCAAGAGGAAGGGAGACAGAGACATCGGGAAGCCCGAAAGGCAGAACTGAGTGATCCGTTGCGGAAACCGGCAGAAAGGATGCCGGACGTGACGCAAGGCAGGACCGCGAGAAGGAGTCTTCCGGACGCCTGATCCGCGGTGCAGAAGCCAGAAGCGATCCTCTCCCTTCCCTCGGAAAAAGATCAAACATACCTGCCGCGAAAGCGGCGGAAAAATCTATATTTACGGAGGTAAACAATCATGTTTGAACTTACACCCTACTACCGCAAACGTCGCAACGGACTGAACGTTTACGATCCGTTCAGAGATTTTGACGACATCGAGCGCTCCTTCTTCGGAGAGCGCGTCCACTCCTTCAGCACCGACATCCTCGACAACGGCGACAGCTACTCGGTAGAGACCGACCTGCCCGGCTTCAAAAAGGAGGATATCCACATCGATATCGCGGGCGATACGATGACGGTCAGCGCCGAGAGGCACTCGAACTACGAGGACAAGGACAAGAAGGACAACTACGTGAGAGTCGAGAGAAGCTACGGTTCATACTCAAGGGCCTTTGACATCACCGGCATCCAGGCCGATGAGATCAAGGCAAAGTACGACAACGGCGTGCTTACCATCACTCTCCCGAAGAAATCGGCGAAAGAGCCCGAGACCAGAAAGCTCGAGATCGAGTGAGAGCTCACGAGTGAGAACTCACAAGTGAGTCGTGATCGGTCATAAACGATAAACGCGGTCGGAAACTGAACAGCAACAGCCCCGCGGGCGCCAACCGGCGCCCGCGGGGCTGTTGCTGCGAAAAAGTCAGAGCTTTTTCCGCTTCATGTTTTCTTTTTCTTTCAGCAGCGAGTTTACAGACGAAGCGGCAGACTTTGGAGGCTGCGCCTCGGGTTTCTCGCCTGCCTTTCCCTTATCGCGCTTTGCTTTTTTGTTATCTGCGCGCGCGTCTTTATCTGAATAGCTTTCTGTCTTTTCAGGCCCGGGCCGCGCAGCGGCAGCCTTTCCTTCCGGGGCAGTTTCGGCGGGAGGAGCGTAAACGCCGGTCTCCGCGGAGGCTTTTTTCCTCCTTTTCGCGCGGCGGGAGACAGTTCCTTCTCCGTTATCCGCCGTGACATCGGCTGCGCCTGACGCACCGGCGGCAGCGGCTGCCTCCGCCGCGGCGGCAGCTTTAGCGGCTCTCTTTCTCCGGAGATATCCCGCGATATCAAGATCAAGACGCCTCATGGCTATATCCGCCATCACGAGGACAAGTCCCAGTATCAGCAGAGGAACGGCAAGATTTATGCGGCTTTCCGAGCGGTCGGGCGGGGTGCGGAATATGTCCTCTATCGCGCTCCAGGCCGCCGAGCCCCCGGTGTCTTTGCAGCAGGCAGCAACATATCCGAAGTCCTTCGAGAACATGTCGTACTCGTCGCTGTATTTAACGGCGAGCGCTCCCTCGCGGTTCATCACCGCGTTGCCCTCCCCGTCGGTCTGACTGACTATGGCGACATAGCTGCCTTCCTCCGAAAGGAAGAAGGAGCCGGTGTATTTTCCGATCCCCGAAGGGATGAGATCGATCTTCTCCTCGGAGCCGGATGGCGAGATCACCGTGGCGACGGTGCTGTATCCGGCGTCGCTTTCGGCCGCGTCGGGCGGGACGGCGGTGATGATGCCCTTGTCGCCCTCGCGGACGATGGTCACGCTTCCCGAGCCGGATGTGTCGGAGGAGGGAAGTATCCAGGAGATCATGTTCGAGATGATCTTCCGGCCGTCTTCGGACGCCAGGAGCGCCGAGGACCACTTGCCGTTGAGGTCGGAGGTGTAGGCGACGACCTTGCCGAGTCCGTACTGCCAGGAGGACAGGACGGGCTTGCCGTCGGGCGTCTGAAGGACGGTGTAGGCCAGACCTTTTGCCTCGGTGAGGATATAGCCGTCCAGCCTCGGCAGGGCGTTCACGCCGCTCAGAAGCGCCGTGCGGTCCTTTACCTCGGGAAGGAAGGGATCGTTGTTGATGTATCCTCTCGAAATCGCCTTGAGAGTCTCGTTGATGATGATCGACGGCAGTTCTGAGGCTTTCGTGGCGACCGATACCGTACCCTCGGTCCCCTTCGCGACGGTGTTCAGAAATCCGGTGTCGATCGAATCCCCCACACCGATGCAGTAGACGACGACGCCCTCCTCCTTAAGTCTGCCGATGATGCCCGAGTTGTATACCATATAGTCGTCGGCGGGGTAGCCGTCGGTCAGAAGAATAATGTTCTTCAGCCGCGAGTTCGATCCCTTCAGTGCCGCGAAAGCCTGTTCCATGGCGTTGTAGACCATCGTCCCGCCCTGGACCTTTATCGTGGCTATCTTTGACTTGACGGTATCCTTTTCGGTCCCGGGGACGAGCTTCGATATCCAGACCGCGTTGTCGGAAAAGGCGATCACGCCTATCTGATCGATCGATTTCACGATGTCGGCAGCCTTGATCGCGCCTTCCTTGGCGAGCTCGAGCGGCTCTCCGGTCATACTTCCCGAGTTGTCGATGAGAAGCAGGGTGGCGACGTCGTTGAGCTGGTATTCGTCCTTCACTATCATGTCCACCGGCAGCACCGTCTCCATCGGTGTGTCGGTCCAGTCGCCGAGGACGTAGGTCTTTTCTCCTCCGGTGAAGAGGAGCCCGCGCCCGAGCTGCCTTACGTAGACCTCGATCAGGCTGTCCCAGTTCTCGGGGAGCTGGGATCTCTGCGTGTTCATAAGGATTACTGCCTCGTATTTGCGCAGGTCGGCGATGTTAGAGGGAACGCTGTCGGGCGGCATCACGTCGAGCACGGCGGTGTCGGAGACGATCTTCTCAAGCTCGTGAGCCTCGTTCCCGGTGCCGTCGACGACGAGTATCTTCGGGGTGCCCATGACGTTGATGAAGGTGTAGATCCGGTTGTTCTTCGTCATCGAGTCGCTGTCGCCCGAGATCTCGGCGGTATATGAGACGATACCGGTGGAATCGGCCTTCTCCTTGAAGACGAAGCGGTTCGTGCCGGGCGAGAGGGTGATCTCGGAGCGGGAGTCGGTCTTACCGTCGCTCTTGAGCGTCAGGACCGCGGTACAGGCCGAGGCGCTCTCCACCGTGACGGTGACGTTGAACTCCTCGCCGCTGTAGATTATGTCGGGGACGCGGATGTCGGTCAGCTGGATCTCCCTCGTCGCGGCGCCCGTCTCGTTGACGATGGCGTCGAGCCTGATCTTCTGGGCCCGGAGGGCGGTCGCCGCCTCTCTTATCCTGCCGATGTTCTCCTTGCCGTCGGTGAGGATGATGATGCGCTTGGCGGCGTCGGCCGGCATCATTGCCGCGGCTTTTATCACGGCCGAGTAGATGTCGGTGTAGTTCCCGTCGGGCGCCGTTCCGAAGGAGGAGAAGGCGGGGGAGTTCGTCAGCGGCAGCTCGTATTCCGAATTATATCCGAAGGTGATCAGGCCGATCTCGGTGTTTTTGTCGGCGTAGGAGACCGCCTTTTTGATATAGTCCTCATAAAGAGCGACATTCGGCCGCGCGCTGTCCGAAAGGTCGGCGACGATCATCACCGCGTTCTTCTTCGAGCCCTTTACCGCCGCGAGCCCGGCGACCGAGCAGGCGATGAGGATAAGGGCGGCGCACCTCACCGCGAGAGCGGCGAGTTTCTTTTTGCTTAAGGGTTTGCGCTTCAGTACCGGCAGCGCCGTCAGGACGGTCAGGACGAGGATCGGCAGCACGGCAAGCAGGAGCCATGGATGTTCAAAGCTTATTCTCACGGCAATACACCCACCATTCCGCACAGAGCAGCAGCAGGACCGCCGCCGCTATATATGGCCAGAGCTCGAGCTGACCCTTTCCGTCCGCCCTACGGTCGGCGCGGGCTTCGTCGGAAAGCTCGCCGACCGGCGACATCGCCGACTCGTCTGCCGGTATCTTCGCGATCAGATATCGGGTGACGGTCGTTTTTTTGGTCTCCTCTCCCGTCCTTCTCTCGATATCCTGACTGAGTATGTAAACTCCGGGATCCGAGAGGGTGATCGACGCCCTTCCGGGAGGGGCGAGAGTAACCTCGCTTCCGTCGGGCAGCTTCGCGTAAGTCTTTACCGAATAGGCGAGGATGTTGACGTCGACGGTCGTCCCCGTCTCATAGACCCCGTCGCCCTCGGTCATGACGGGAAGGGAATATGAAAGCATGTTCTGTATGAGTATCGGATATTCCTTCAGGAGAGGCAGATTGCTGTCGTGCAGATCGAAAAGAAGGGCGATCAGGACTCTTCCGTCCGACTTTTTCGCCGCGGCGGCGGGATATTCCCCGCAGAGGAAGGCGGTCTCCCAGCTGTCGTCGAGGACGGCCTCGGAGAATCTCGCCAGGATCACCGAGGGAAGATTCATATATTCCCCCAGCTCGGAGGCAAGCTCGGTCGGGGCTGCCGAGAGGGTCGAGCCCTTCAGCGTCGTCACCGGAACGAGGCCGTCAAACTCCTTCGTCGGATTGATCATCCAGCAGGGACATCCCGACGGAAGCTTATCGGGGACGAAGGAATCGAAGACGCAGAGGTCGTATCCGTCGGCGCTCGAGTCGGTCCAGTTTTCGGGATCGATCATGTAAACGGCAAGGCCGGAGACCGCCGAGATCGCCTTCTGGATGAAGAATCCGCTCTCTGAGACGACGAGAGCTTTGCTTTCGCTGTCGTCGGGGATCGCGGCGCTGAGGCTGTCGTCGTCGGGCAGGATGTCTGACGAGGCGGTCCTGACGGTGACGAGCTTTGTCCCTTCGGGTATGTTCTTCCAGTATACCGGGACGGGAGTGCCCTCCGGGCACTCGACGTTCTTTGCGTCGGTTAAGACGCCGTCGCAGAGCATCTCGAGGGTGATCTCCCTGTCTTTTCCGAAGTTCTCGACGACCGAGAGCGCCATCGCGCCCGACTCGGTCTTTCCGCAGCTGAGGTTTATTATCGCCGCGTTCTCGCGGCTCTTGGCGGTATTGACAATCACGAGGTCGGTCTCTCCGGTTATGAGATCGCTGTCGGTGTAGAGTCTGATCTCGACTGTCTCGCCGGCGTTCTGCATGCTCCTGGCAAGCACCAGGGCGTTCTCCAGATCGGCGCCCGACAGGCCGCACTTCAGCCCCTCGAGGGCGGCGCGGACGTCGTAGCGGCTTTCTGAGCGGGATATGACGGGTGTAACGGTGCTGCCGGCGGCGATCACCGTCATCCGCTGGTCCTGCCTGAGGCCGTCCGCTATCGCCGACGCCTCTCTGACCGCGATGTCGAATCTCGTCTTTCCGGGGGTGTCCTCGGCGCGCATGCTGGCCGAGGAGTCGATTATGACGATAATCTCATCCGCAAACCTGCTGCTCTTCAGCGCCGGTCTGGAGATCGCCAGGGCGACGAGGATGACAGCGAGCAGCTGCAGGATGAAGAGCAGATTCTTTTTCAGTTTCTGCCAGGGGGTAGAGGCCTCCATCATCGTCTGCGTCTTCTTCCAGAGCAGAAGGCTGGGGATCTTTACCTCTTTGTGTTTCTGCCTGAGTATGTAGAGCGCGATGAGCGCCGGAACGGCAAGCAGGGAGAGAAGTCCCCAGGGGTTTAAGAATTCCAAAACTCTGTCGCGCTCCTTTCTGTAAAAAATAGATGTGAAGGTTGGTAAACGGGTGCCGAAACAGTGTTACTGAACGATCCCGGCGCCGAAGCCGCGCTCGAGAAGCACCGAGGCGATGTCCTCGTCCGAGACGACGGGGAGGAAGTAGACGCCGCGTGAGAGGCAGTATTCCTTAATTCCGTCGGTGTAGTCGGCGAGCGCCTTTTTGTAGTATGACAGGGCGGCCGCGCCTGCGGTGATGTCGCAGAAGGCACCGGTCTCGCTGTCGGTGAGTCTCAGTCTGCCCTCAAGCTTCGGTTCGGTCTCCTCGGGCGAGAGGATGTGCACCAGCACGACCTGCTGGCGGAGGAAGAGAAGATAGTCTATCGCGTCCCGGTAGCCGCTCTCGCACATGAGATCAGAGAGCAGGACGGTGACGCCGTCGCCCGGTCTTATGCCGCGGCAGCTCTTCACCTCCGCGCAGAGGTCGGTCCCGCCCGATGTCGGCGCCGCCTCCAGCTTTTCAAGGGCGCGGTAGAAGGAGGGCATCCCTGTGATCCCCTCGGCGAGGGGTTCGGAGAAACCGCCCGAAAGAGAGATCACCGACGCCCTGTCCTGTGAGCCGACCGACATGAAGGCGAAGGCGGCTGCCAGCCGCATCGCGGCGAAGTGCTTCGACGGCTCGCCGAAGGACATTGATTCGGAGGTGTCGGCAAGTATGTGTATGTTCAGCTGCCTCTCGTCGAGGAAGAGTTTGATGAAGAACTTCTCGAACCTCGCGTAGGCGTTCCAGTCGATCCGGCGGAAATCGTCTCCCTGGTTGTACTCCCTGAAGTTGTAGAACTCGACGGTGCTTCCCCTTGTGTTCGACCTTCTGCCTCCGCCGTAGGAGCTGCTTACAGGCGACGCGAATCTGAGCGAGAGGTTCTCAAGCCTTCTCATGAAGGCGTCGTCAAAGATCCGTCCGGACATCAGTTCTCTTCGATGATGAGCTTTATCACGTCGTCGGGCGAGAGCCCGCCTGTGACGGCCTCGAAGTTGAGTGCGATGCGGTGGCGGAGCACCGGATAGGCGAGGGTCTTTATGTCGTTTACCGAAGCGTTGTATCTTCCGCTCATGAGGGCCAGGACCTTAGCTCCCGAGACGAGGGCCTGGGCGGCTCTCGGGCTGGCGCCGAAGCGCAGGTATTTCGCGGCGGCGGGGGAGCAGTTCTCGCGCTCGGGATGTGTCTTTCCGATAAGAGCGGCGACGTAATCGAGGACTGTGTCGGAGACGGGTATCTCTCGGGCCACGTCGCGCATCTCGAGAAGCTCTGTGCGGGCGATCTGCTTTTCGGATACGGCGTCGGTCTTTTTCTGCGTCATAACGACGATGTCCTTCAGGTCGGCGTCGGAGGGGAAGGGGACCAGCACCTTGAACATGAAGCGGTCCATCTGTGCTTCGGGCAGCGGATAGGTGCCCTCCTGTTCGATCGGGTTCTGGGTGGCGAGCACGAAGAAGGGCTCCTCGAGCCGGTAGGACTCGCCGGCGACGGTGACGGTGTGCTCCTGCATCGCCTCGAGCAGCGCGCTCTGCGTCTTCGGCGTGGCGCGGTTGATCTCGTCGGCGAGGAGGAGGCTGCAGAAGACCGGCCCCTTCTTGAACATGAAGCTGACGTTGCCGTTTTCGTCCTTTATGACGATATTCGTCCCGGTGACGTCGGCGGGCATGAGGTCGGGGGTGAACTGGATCCTCGAGAAGGGCATGTCAAGCACCCTGCCGAGAGTCCTGACCAGCCTTGTCTTGCCGAGGCCGGGTACGCCCTCGAGCAGGACATTCCCCCCCGCGATTATGGCGATGACCGTCTGTCTGATTATATCTTCTTCGCCGACGACGTCCTTCGATATCTCCGACAGGATGGCGTCGCAGTTTTTCTTGAAATTCAAAACGCTGCTTTCGGTCAGCATCTCTTCTTCCTCCTTGCAAAGGCTCCCGCTTTCGGGTTTATTCCAGACCTGTGAAGTATTTTTCCACCAGCTCCCTGAGCGAATCGGGGATGTTCTCACGGTCCATGGCGGCGGCGGCTCCGGCGGCGTACTCGCCGAAGACCTCGGAATAGGGAACGGCTCCCCCGATCGGGTCCTTCTGTCCCATCTCTATCTTCATCGGATTTCCGTTCTCGTCAAGCTGTCCCGGGACATATTCTGTCTTTCCGCCCTCGGGGACTTCGACCTCCCCGGTATATACACGCTCGGTGTCGTAAAGGACGTCGCCTGCACCGATACCTGCGCCGCTGCCCTGTTGTCCTGACTGACCTTGCTGTCCCGACTG
>ONVJ01000020.1 GCA_900321265.1 uncultured Eubacteriales bacterium | reverse complement strand
TCTGGCCATAGATCCGTTCGGGACCGTTCTCACGGTACTTCTCAAAGGAACTCTTGCCGGACTTGCCTCCGGTCTGATCTACCGCGCTCTGAAGGTTATCCCCGGCACCGAATCGGTCGGAAAATGGAAGACGATGCTCAGGGTCTTTCTCTCAGGAATAGCTTGTCCCCTTGTCAACACGGGGATCTTCACCGCAGGATGCTTCATCTTCTTTATGCCTACGATAAACGAATGGGCAGCTGCCGCAGGTTTCGAAAGCGGTACGAAATATCTCTTCTTCGGTATGATAGGAGTAAACTTCCTTGTTGAGTTCGCGACCGTCGTCCTGCTGAGCCCGCTGATCGTCAGACTCATCGGGATCGCCGCGAACCGCAGAAAGGTCTGAAATGAAGCTCAGAAGACGCCCCGTCATCGCGGTCTGCACCTCGATGAACGATTCGGAGAGCCAGATCAGGCTGAACCGTTCATATTTTCACGCCCTGTACGCGTCGGGCGGACTGCCGGTGGGACTTCCCTTTTCGGGCACCGAGGCGGAAGCCCGGGATTTCTTCGCTTCCGGAGACTTTGACGGAGTCCTCTTCGCCGGCGGCGTCGACGTCGATCCGCACAGATACGGCGAGGAGATCACCGGCGAGGGCGTCGAGATCTGCGAGGACCGCGACCGCTTCGAGCTCGAGTTTGCCCGTCTTCTCAGGGATACCGATGTCCCGGTCCTTGGGATCTGCCGCGGGATACAGCTTCTCAACGTCGCATTCGGAGGCACTCTTCACCAGGACATAGCCGGACACCGCCAGGAGGAGCCCGGACACGTCATGCCCTTTGCCGCAGACGTCGTTCCCGGGAGCTTTCTCGAATCGCTGGTCGGACCCGGCCTCTGCCGCGTCAACAGCTTCCACCACCAGGCGGTGAAGGATCCCGCACCCGGCTTTGCCGTGTCGGCGATTTCGGAGGACGGATACATAGAGGCGATCGAACCGCGGGAAAGGAACGGCCGTTTCCTGCTTGGCGTCCAGTGGCATCCCGAACTTTTCTACGATCAGTCGGAGAGTTCGAGGGCGATCTTCAGAGCTTTTGTCGCCGCGGCTTCGCTATGACCGCTGCCTGCCGGGAAAACAGGCTTTTCAGGGACGCCGAAATACGCGGTCCGCTCTTTACAGACAAAGACCGGTACTCTCCGGCCTGCGCAGCGTCCGCAGCACTCATTCTATGATCGGAGTCTTCAATTATGATTAGTGACGTCGTGATAATGAACGTCGTAATGATCTACGACATGAAAAGCGACAGCGTTCTGCTTCAGAACCGCACGAAAAAATGGAAGGGCGGCTGCTTCCCCGGCGGTCATCTCGAGGACGGCGAAACGATAAACGCCTCGGCGGTCAGGGAGATCTTCGAGGAGACCGGCCTCACGGTAAAAAAACTAGTCCCCTGCGGATACGTCCACTGGAACAAGGCGCCCGACCGGAACGAGATAATATTCTGCTACCGCACATCCGACTTCAGCGGCGAACTGAAGCAGTGCGAAGAGGGCGAAAACTACTGGGTAAAGCGCGAAGAGCTGCTCTCACAGCCGCTAACACGCTGGTTCAGAGACCAGCTTCCGATCTTCTTCGGAAGCGGATACACCGAGTTTTCCCATGTCCACAGCGAAGAGGCGGGAGGATATACAGTCAGGTTTGACACCTCCGGCCTGCTTCCCGAGCCGGGATTTCTCCCCGAATTCTGCACCTTCCCCGAGAATGCCGCCGGAGGATCCGGGAAAAATGACAAAGGAGAGCGGGTTTGAAAAAACACATAAAAAGTGTGCTGATCCGGACCGCGGCATGTTTTACGCTGACGGTTTCGGTCTTCTGCGTAATAATGCTCGCGATCGGCGCGGGCGCGGGGGAGGATGAACCCGCCGCGGCACTGTCAGCCTCAAGGACTCTTCTCTTTCTTCCATTCTCTCTGATCTGGGGGATAGCGTCGACCCTCCTCAACAACTCTAAGAAGCTCAGCCGTCCTGCGGCATACGCGATACATGCGCTGCTCATGATCCCGGGCACATACCTCTGCCTGATACTTCCGATCGACATTGAAAACAATGCCTCCGGATCCGACAGATTTATGCACTTCTTCTTCACTGCCGTCATTTATCTTGCCGTCATCCTCACAGTTTCCCTTGTGAGAAGGAGCCTGAAGCGGACGCTTGAAAAAGACAGGGAGTTCAGAAAACCGAAGGCATGACAGAATCTCAAATTACAGCAAATTACAGGGGGTTGAAAAAAAACTCGAGTAGCGAGTTTTTTTACAACCCTGCGACGTTTTTCTCGGCAGGTTACCCTGCCGTTTTTGCCCTGAAATGCTCTATAATATGGTGTTTTTTCCGGCAAAAAACGAAAAAGATCGGCAAATGTCACGGTTTCCCGGCCGTGACATTTGCGGGGCTGTTAAAAACCCAAGGT
>ONVJ01000101.1 GCA_900321265.1 uncultured Eubacteriales bacterium | reverse complement strand
ACGACTCTGGCGGCTATGGGGACCGCCGAAACGCCTGCGGCGCCGATCAGAGGATTGATCTTACCGCCCGAGAGGAAGCACATCAGCTTGGCAAACAGGATTCCTCCGGCGGTGGCAAGGGCGAATGAGAGCACTCCGATACCGACTATCAGCAGCGTCTTGAAGTTTAGGAAGTTGGCCGCCGACGCAGTCGCACCGACCGAAACACCGAGAAATACCGTTATCGTATTCATCAGTCCGTTTTTGGCGGTCGTGGAAAGGCGGTCGGTGACACCGCTGACGTTGAGCAGATTGCCGAACATCATGAATCCGACGAGCGGAGCCGATTCGGGGACGATCAGACACACGACAAGCGCGACGGTGATCGGGAAAAGGATCTTCTCAAGCTTCGAGACCTTCCTCGGGGGAGGCATGCGGATCATCCGCTCTTTTTTAGTCGTGAGAAGTCTGATGACCGGCGGCTGTATCATCGGTATCAGCGCCATATATATATATGCCGCGATCGCTATCGCCGAAAGAAGCATCGGCGCCAGTATCTTTGACGTAAGAATGGCGGTTGGGCCGTCGGCGCCGGCTATCGTTCCGACCGCGGCTGCCTCTTTTATATCAAAGAATCCGGATGTATAAGACGCGAAGAAGGCGGCGAAAACGCCGAACTGCGCCGCGCCTCCGATCAGGATCGTCTTCGGATTGGCAATGAGGGGGGTAAAATCGGTCATCGCGCCGATACCGAGAAAGATCAGCGACGGATAGAGTCCGAGCTTTACCCCGAGATAGAGATAGTCAAGCAGTCCGCCCTTCGCGAACACGTTGCCGATATTCAGCTCGCCTTCCGAGAGGAAGAGCTCCATGTGAAAAAGGTCGGCTCCGGGGAGGTTCGCCATCAGCATACCGATCGCGATCGGCAGCAGCAGCAGCGGCTCGTATTCCTTGACGACCGCGCACCAGATCAGGACTCCGACGATCACATACATGATCAGAGTCTTGAGCGGCAGCCAGGGATCGTCGGTGCCGAAGACCTTGGCGATCCCCGTCGTTTCGAAGATCTGAATTAGTTTTTCAGCCATTTTCAGTTCCCTGTCTCAAAGTCAGGAGATCACGGCGAGGACGCGTCCCTCCTCGGCCGTTTCGCCTCTCGTGACGCAGACGGCGGATATCTTCCCCGCGCAGGGCGCGTTAATGTCATATTCCATCTTCATCGCCTCGAGGACGCATATCCGGTCGCCGGCGGCGACGGTATCGCCTACGGAAACCGATGTCTTAACGACTGTTCCCTGGATAGGCGATTTTACCTCAGTCCCGGCAGGACGGGCTTCCACAGCCTTCTCAGGCTGCGCGGAGGCGGCCGGGGCCGCGGGTACAGACTGAGCCGCGGGCTCTGATCCGGTTATCTCCTCTATATCGACGGTATATTCCGTCCCGTTGACACAAACCTTGAATCTTCTCATGTTCGGCTCCTGAATTAATAATCTGATGACATTAAACAAATCATTCTGACGCAGTCAGCTTCTCCCGCCTGTCCGGCGGAAAGCGACGACGCGGAATTTCGGTGTTTTCTCATCCCCGCCGGCAGCCTTTGACTCTCCCGCGAGGATCATGGCAACCGCTGCGGTTATCGCGGCGACCGTCTCCTCATCTTTTGCCGCGTCGGGAAGCGGACGGCTGACCTCAGCCGGCGCCGTCTGCACTCCGGTATTCTTTTTTCTGAAGAGAAATCCGGTCAGTTCAAGGATCCCCCAGATGACGGCAAGCACGAAAAAGACAACGGCAAGACCGATAACGGCGTAGTAGCCCGATTCAGCGGCGCGTCCGGCAAAGAGCATTTTAACGACCGCCTCACTCATCACAGTCTCCTCCCGCGCCCGCGGCGCTTCCCGAGGAGCATATAGACCGCCGAAACTATCCGCGGCCTCAGCTCATCCGGAGCGACGATGTCGTCGATCTCTCCGATGGCGGCAGCCTCTGCGGGGGACGCCTCTGTTTTCCGCCATTCGGCCTCAAGCTTTTCTCTTGTCGTCTCTTCCCCGTCGATCTTTTCATTCCAGAGGAAAGCGACAGACGTCTCGGGCGATAAGGCGCCTACTGCCGCGTCCGTCAGCGCGAATACGGCGTCTGCTCCGGTCGCCTTTGAACCGAGGAGCAGATATCCCGCCCCGTAAGCGCGACCGACATATGCCGTGATCCTCGGACATGACGCCGACGACACCGCGGCGGCAAGATCCGACAGCGCGCGCAGATATGCCGGGCTTCCGTCGGTCGGGACGGTGCCGGGGCAGTCGGTGAGCATGACAAGCGGGATGCCGAAGGCATCGGCAAACCTTACACACCTGCAGAGTGCGTCCGCGGCGCTCCTTGTAAGCGCTCCTCCCGACACTTCCCTGTCACCCGCGGCAACGAAGCAGCCGACGCCACCGACCTGAGCCAGAGCGATCGCCAGTCCTTTCGAATAATCCGCAAAGAGCGGCAGACATCCTCCGGGATCGGACACCGCCTCGCAGAGCGCGTATCCGGTAAGGCCGGACAGATCGGGAGAGCGGTCTTGCTCCCCGCTGTCAGAGACCGTGAGGGCCTCAGAGCGCCTTCCGGGTATGAGTGAGATTATCTTCCGGGCCGCGATCGCAGCCTCCTCTTCGCTCTTCGCACCTATGCAGGATATCCCGTCGGCGGAGGGATCAATCGACGTTTCCGAACTGAATGGAGGTACAGCGAAGAGGTCGCTCCCTCCTTTATCTGTTTTAAGAGTGATGACAAAATCGAATGAGGAGGCGACGGCCGCCTCGATCCCTCCGCAAACTCCGCCGATCAGCGCGATCCTCGGGATCCTTCCCGCGGCCGCGGCAGAGGCTGAGGCCAGTTTTCCGATCGACGTGAGCGAGGAAATCCCGTCTCTGAGGGCGACCCCGTCAGAATCAAATATCCCTACGACCGGAGCGCCGTTTTCAAGCGCGGTCTCAAAGAGGTCGCAGATCTTTCTTCCCGCGGCTTCGTCAGAAGCGGCCTTCATCCTCGATCTGTCCTCCGCGAAGGCAAATACCAGCCTTCCCCCGACAGAACCGTATCCGGTTATAACGCCCGACCGGTCTCCGGGAGAGGAGGTGCGGCCGACGAATCTGCCGGTCTCGGCAAAGGTCCGGCTGTCAAATAGGTCCTCGAGGAGGCGTCTTCCGGCACTGTCTCCCCCTTCTTCGGGCAAAATGAAGTTTTTTGTTTCTTCAATCATACTGTTTGACATATCTTTATTCCTGCATGCAGAATAATTATAAAGTGCTGATTCTCATTCGGGCAGCGAGCGTTTCCAGTCCATAAAATCAAGGACTTTCGCGATCTCGTCAGCGGCCGTCATAAGAGCCGGCTGGAAGTTGCTCACGTCATTGGGGCTGACGTAGCAGGGGATGATGTTTTCGCCGACATCTGCCGCGATACCGTCCGCTCCGACCCTCAGAACGAGCTGATAGATGATCGTCGGTTTCAGTCCCGCCCTCGATCTCATATTGACGAAGCCTCCGTAGCAGAAGTTTCCGAGGGAGTAGACGATTCTAACGCCCTTGTAGTATTCCATCGGCTGAAGGACGTGTGAATGAGCACCGATCACAAGATCGGCACCGGCGTCGATTATCCTGTAGGAGGCGCGTTTCTGCCAGTCAGAGGGAGAGAAGGCGTATTCTGTCCCGCCGTGCCAGTAGACGATCTGGAAGTCGGACCAGGCCGACGCCTCGCGGACTCTGGCTTCGATCGATAACGACTGCCCTTCGTTCCACATTGCGTCGCAGATGACGGCAACGGTGTAACCGTTTTTGGTAAAGCAGAAGGTATCGTAGTAATAACCAATGCTGAGACCGGCTTCCCTGACTACCCTCATAGTGTCTTCAAGTCCGGCCTGGCCGTAGTCCTTCGTATGGTTGTTTGCAAGAGAAACTCCCTCCACAGAGGAACAGGTAAGAATATTTATATTTTTTGCCGGTCCCTTGTACCAGTAAGCCGTTCCGCTCTTCGAGGCTCTTACAAGATTATTATTGTCTGACAGAACGCATTCGAGATTGACGATCGTAAAATCGTCGGCCTCAAAGATATGTCTGACCTTCTCAAGGAAATATGACGGATCCTCTTTCTCGGCGTAGACCGCAAACCGGTTTGCCCGTTCGTCATTCCAGTTGGAAGCAAGCTGGGTATCTCCGGCGATGCTAACGGTGATCGTAAAGCTTCCGTCTGCGTCTCTCGGAGAATCGGGCAGGATCCTGTTGATCCCGGCGGGAGGATCGGATTGCGAAGACGACTGGGATGTGGTCCCGGGACTCTGAGAGGTTTCGGGTAACTGTGCAGTATCTGGAGGCTGTGTAGTGTCTGGAGCCTGTGTCGTATCGGGGGCTTGAGTAGTCTGTGTCGTATCCGGAACCTGTGTAGTTACCGGTGTCTGTGCAGTATCAGGAACGCGGGAGGTCTCGGGGGGCTGAGATGTCACGGGCGTCCCCGAGGTCTCAGGGTGATCAGATGTAACCGGAGCATTTCCGGTTTCGGTCGTAGAGGTAGTATCCGTATAAGCAGAAGTCTCAGGCGAACCGGAATTCTCATGAGCCCCGGATGAATCCGGAGCAGCTTCGGTATCGGTATCACCGGATGTTTCTGTATTGCCGGAAGTTCCCGGTGTTTCCGTCGTGACGGGGAGACCTGACGTGTTCGGCTCACCGGAAGGATCCGACTGACCTACCGTTTCCGACATATCTCCGAACCCCGACGCATTGTCGGGATCATTCGACCTTCCAGATGAGGAAGCGTCTGAAGAGAGGCCGGGATCCTCGGCCGGATCATGCGATCTGACGTCGTAGGGGGTATCATCGGGAGCGATGGTATTCCTCTGCCGGTCAATAACTATGAACACCACGGCTGCCGCAAGCAGGAGAACCGCTGCATATATCAAATAAACTCCGGTCTTTGCCCCGCGCCCGGGGCTCCGGCTCTGATCATTCATGATTAACTCCGTTCAGCCGCAGACGCGGCGATAAAGCAAGTTGCGAAATAATGCGAAGAAAGTTGAAGAAATTTAAGAAGTACAACTCAAAGGCTGAAACAACACATCTGTATTTTCGTTGTCTCAGGGTATTGAGATCTGTCAGATGTAAAGGCTGTCTCCCGTTTCAAGATCGACCGTGAGTTTTACCGGCAGATCGGCCGCGCTCTCCATCGATTCGCGGAGTATCTCGGCGGCTTTCCCGGCGCAGTCGGTGGCAGAGTCAACGATAAGCTCGTCGTGGATCTGAAGGATCAGCCTTGCGTCCAGTCCCTCATCCTTCAGCCGTTTTGCGGTCTTTATCATTGCTATCTTGATTATGTCTGCGGCGGTGCCCTGGATCGGGCTGTTCATCGCGACGCGCTCGCCGTATTTGCGGAGATTTCCGTTCTTCGCCGACAGCTCGGGAATATATCTTCTCCTTCCGAAAAGCGTCTCTGTATAACCCTTTTTCTCGTCATCAGCAACAGATTCGGAAAGATAAGCCTCGACACCCGGATAGGCCTTGAAATAATCCCGGATATAATCTCCGGCCTGCTTTACAGATATTCCCAGATCCTGCGAGAGAGAATACTCACCTATACCGTAGACTATCCCGAAATTAACCGCCTTGGCGCGTTTTCTCATTATCGGAGTAACGTCCTCAGGCGCGACTCCGAATACCGCCGCAGCGGTGCTGCGGTGGATGTCGGCGCCCGACCTGAAGGCGGCGATCATATTTTCGTCGCCCGATATCGACGCGAGGATGCGCAGCTCGATCTGAGAATAGTCGGCGTCGATGAGTATGTGCCCCTCCTTCGGAAGGAAGAAGCGGCGGAGTTCGCGACCCTCCTCGGTCTTGATCGGGATGTTCTGAAGGTTGGGCTCGGCCGAGGAAAGCCTGCCGGTGGCCGTACCCGTCTGTCTGAACAGGGTATGAACGAATCCGTTCTGATCGGCGGTCTTGAGAAGACCGGCCACGTATGTCCCGTAGAGCTTTGTAAGTTTCCTGTATCTCAGTATGTCGCTGACCACCGGATAAGCCGGAGCCAGCTTTTCAAGTATCTCTGCGTTCGTCGAATAGCCGTTTGAGTTTTTCTTTCCCGAGGGAAGCCCCAGTCTGACGAAAAGCACCTCTCCAAGCTGTTTAGGTGAGTTGAGATTGAACTCTCCGCCCGCCGCGGCATAGACTGCCTCCTTTACGTCTTCTGCTTCTTCAAGAAGCTTCGATCCGTATGAGGCAAGCCCCGCCGTATCAAGTCTGAAGCCCTCTGTCTCCATTTCGCAGAGAACGTCGGACAGCGGTATTTCAACATCCGAGAGAAGTCTCTCCGCGTCTTTCGCCGATCTCAGTTTTTCCTTCAGCACAGGCGTCAGTCTCGCAATATAAACAGCATCTGGATTGTCTTCGGATATTATATCCTCCAGGTAGTAGTTTACAAGGTCGCCAAGTCCGAACTTTGTCTGCGGATCAAGGACGTAGGCTGCAAGCATTACGTCAAAGCCTATGCCCGAGATCCTGATGCCGTGCTCCGCGGCCGATCGGCAGAAGCTCTTCGCGTCGTGAAAGCTGAGTTTTGACGAGTTTGCGGCGACGAACCTGAAGCCCTCATTCAGAGGAAGTGAGCATACCCCGGACCCGTCAGAAAAGCAAACCGAACTGCCGTCGGAAGAGAGAGACACGGCGCCACCACAGGCAACGGCTGCTTCAGGCGTGAATTCTTCAGCGGTGTTTTCCGCATCTGTTCCCTGCAGATCCTTATCCTTTTGATCGCCCGCGGCCTTTTCATCCTCGTCGTCACCGCTCTCACCCGGCTCGGATGAGGTCAGCCTGTATTTCTTTATAAGAGCCGAAAACTCAAGCTCAAGGAAGAGCTTCTTTGCCGCTCCGCGGTCGAGCCTTGCGGGCTTCAGTTCGCCAAGAGACGGAATGCCGGGGACCTCACGGAATATCTCGGCGAGTTCCCGGGACATGTAAGCAGATCCTTTTCCCGCTTCGAGCTTCGCGATCATACCCGGCTTCAGCCCGGAATTCTTATCCGAATATCTACCGTCCCGGTAAATCTCGTCAAGCGATCCGAACTGCTGTATGAGGGCTAGAGCCCCCTTTTCTCCGATCCCGGCAATACCGGGGATATTGTCCGAAGAATCCCCCATTATCGCCTTTACGTCGACGAACTGCGATGGATCGACGCCGTATTTTTCGCAGAAGAACTGTCTGTCGTAGAGGATGCGGTCGCCGTTAGAGGCGTAGAGCACCGACGTTGAATCGCTGATCAGCTGAAAGGAGTCTTTGTCTCCAGTCAGCAGATATGTTCTGAATCCCCCTTCGTCGTCCGCCATCTTCGAATAGCTTCCGAGGATGTCGTCGGCCTCATATCCCTCTTTCTCGACGATAGTGAAGCCGAGCGCCGCGGCGGCCCTCGCGATATAGGGCATCTGAAGGCAGAGATCCTCGGGCATCGGCTTGCGGGTCCCCTTGTATGCGTCAAACATTTTATGGCGGAAGGTCGGAGCGTGAACGTCAAATGCCATCACGGCGAAATCGGGCTCGGTCCTTTCGATCTCCCTGCCGATGATGTTTATAAAGCCGAAAACGGCGTTGGTCGGAAATCCCATGCGCGTCGAGAGATTCCTGACTCCGTAAAATGCCCGGTTGGCCAGGCTGTTTCCGTCGGCGACAAGCAGAGTTTTCATATCCGAAGGTCCTCTCTCAGGATTCACTCCGTGTCAAAGCGCCTATATACAAGACCGGCGCTGACTGTGAGCGGCAGAGCGAATTATTTGTAGATCGCGGCAATGCTTTCAAGCTGTCCCGGAAGACTTCCCGAGAGCGATTTTATGAATCTGGTCCATCCCGGCGTGGCGTTAAAGCAGTATTTTCTGAAGTTCGGATAAAAGTTGTTCATCGAATAGTTGTAGATCCTGCCGATATCGAAGCAGACTCCCTCCCTGAGGATATCGAACATCCTCGCTCCCTGATTATCATGGGAATAGCGGAGCTTCATGGTGACCTCGAATATCTGGGGAACGACCAGTCGGTATCCGTAGGATCCCTGGGCCTCAAGGACGGCAACGGCTTCGTTCGATATGCTGCTACCGGCGTTGACGGCATACATCATGTAGGAATATCTCATGCCGGTTATATACCGTTCCTGATCTTTGTCATATTTCGGCGTGGGAACGAGTCCGTAGTTGAACTCAATTGAAGTTCCGGAAATCTTATTTGATACCACGTATACGCCGTCGAGTATAAAGAGCGACTTCCCGCTGTAGAACTGGCCTCTCGCGGTCTTCTGGGTGTCGGAATGGAAGGTGCCCTTGTCCTTGCAGAACTCACCGAGCTTGATAACGAGGTTCTCTGTCTTTTCTCCCGAGAACTCGTCGGTCAGGGCGAGCTTCCCTTCCCCGTCCTTGTCGATCGATACTATCCCGGCCGAATTAAGGAAAGCGTCGAAGCTGGCGTCATAGCAGGTGAACCCGAACTGATCGAGCGTGTTGACGACACCGTCGCCGTCGTCGATGTAGAAGTCGGCGGTGATCTCCATCATCTTGTCGACCGTCCAGTCGCCCGACTCGACTACGTCCTCGAGTGAGTATCCCTTAGCTCCGTTTTCCCAGATCTCCTTGTTGTAATAAAGACCTGACATCTGCCAGAGTGTCATTGTGGAAATGTCGCCCGAGCACATGAGGAGCTTGCCGTTGATGATAAGCTGATCGGTCAGAGATGACGGCCACCAGGGCATCTCGGCCGAGAAGTATTCCGAATCAAGCAGGTCTTTGAGGATTCCTTTGACCGAAACATAGGGTATCGTACGGCTTGCGGCGCCGTAGACGGCGAATTTGTTTTCGCCTCCCGAATAATCCGCCATGGCGGCCTCGAGATAGATATCCTGTTTGTCTGTTCCTTTAACGCCTGTGAATTCAAGCTTTACGCCCAGCCGTTCCTCGGTCCGGGTGTTTCTTTTGAATATAGCGTCGTTGACGGCCTCGCCGTTCTCGCATTCGACGAAGAAATCGGGCATCTGAACAAGATTGTCATAGAGAGTATGGACCTCGATCCCGCCGAAATCAAGCTTTT